>JASHRP010000213.1 GCA_030037375.1 Bryobacteraceae bacterium
CCTTCGCGCCTAGCGCCTTGCATTCGATGTAGTTCGATTTAGGCACATCGACCGGCATGAAGATGTGGGCTTCGATGCCGGCGGCCGCTGAATACGCTGCGGCGGCGCTGGCGGCGTTGCCGGCCGAAGGGATCGCGATTTTGCGGATGCCGAGCTCGCGGGCCATGGAAATGGCGGCGGATACTCCGCGCGCCTTGAACGATCCAGTAGGATTCAAACCTTCGTCTTTGACCCACACGCTCCGCGATCCCAAGGACGCGCCAAGGCGCTTGGCTGGAATTAGCGGCGTCATACCCTCGCCCAGAGATACGATGTTTTCGCGGGCGCGGACGGGGAGCACGGGAAAATATCGCCACAGCGTGGATGGTTCCGTTGGCAGAGAATCGCGGCTCCAATTGCGACGGATGGAATCCAGATCGTAGTGGACCAGCAACGCGCCGCCGCAATCGCACAGGTTATGAATCTTGCCGGCCTCAAAGCGGCGATTACAAAGACTGCACTCGAGGTGAGTAACATTGGGCATATTGAATTGATTGTGTCGTGACGCTAACGGAACTTGCCAGTGACCCAAGGGAGTCGCGATTTGCACGCCGAAGAAGTAGAATGTTCAGCAGCATTGCACAAGGAGGGGGATCCATGACCGAAACCCGCTTTCTCCGGCGCAGCGTGGCGATGGCCGGCTGCGTATTTAGTTTTGCCGGCGTCGCCGCCGCGGCGGACCTCGCCAAGCCCGTCACGTTCGCCAAAGACGTTGCTCCGATCCTGCAGGAGAAGTGCCAAAACTGTCACCGCGCCGGCCAAATCGCGCCGATGTCGCTGGTGACATACGAAGAGACCCGTCCGTGGGCGAAGGCGATCAAGGAGCGGGTAGTTACTCGCAATATGCCGCCGTGGCATTTGGACAAGACGGTCGGAATCCAGCAGTTCCAAAACGATTTTTCGCTCTCCGACGAACAGATTTCGGTCATCGCGCGCTGGGTGGATGCGGGCGCGCCGCTCGGCGATCCGAAGGACGTGCCGCCGCCCAAGCAGTGGCCGAATGACGACGGCTGGCAGCTTGCGAAGGAGTTCGGACGCGAGCCGGATTTGGTGATCAAGTCCGATCCGTACACGATGCCTGCGAAGGGTCAGGATGTGTGGTTCAAGCCGCTGACGCCCATACCGATTAATGAGCCCCGTTGGGTGAAGGCAGTCGAGATCCGGCCCGCTACTCCACAAGGACGCAAGATCACGCATCATGCGCTCGCCTATCTTCAGCAAGAAGAGCCGGGCACGAACACCGGAATCGTGAGCCAAGGATTGTTGATGGAGTGGGCGGTCAACAAGAATTACGATATTTACCGCCCGAATACCGGGAAGCTGATCGTTCCCGGCGCGCGTATCTGGTGGGAGATGCATTATCACGCGGTCGGCGAGGAGATTACGGATCATGTCGAGCTGGCTGTGTATTTTTATCCGAAAGGCGAGGAGCCGAAGTATCGAACGTATCTGACCGCTTTCGCGGCCACGCCGGGCAATGCGGGTTTCGGCAAGCTGGACATTCCGCCGAACTCGGTGGCCGAGACCGAAGGCTACACGGTTCTGCGAGCTCCCGCTCGGCTTGAAAACTTCCAGCCGCACATGCATCTTCGCGGCAAGGCCATGCTGATGGAGGCGATTCTTCCGGACGGCACGAAACGCACGCTCAGCTACGTGGATCACTTCAACTTTAATTGGATGACCAATTACATCTACGCGGACGATGCGGCTCCGGTGCTTCCGAAGGGCACGATGATTCACGTGGTGGCGTGGCACGACAACACCGCGAACAACAAGAACAATCCCGATCCGGATCAATGGGTGGGGTGGGGCGATCGCACCGTGGATGAGATGGCGCACGCCTGGGTGAACGTGACCTATTTGAGCGACGAGGATTACGCGGATTGGGTCGCGAAGCATGCGTCCTCGGGGCCGCGTTCCAGCCAGTGAGAGCGGATGAATAGGGGCGGTCTCGGATCTCTGCTTGCCGGACTCGCGCTTGGATGCGGTGCATGGGTTCTATCCGCGCAACAAGTGCAGATGGGTCCGCAGCACGATTCGGGGCAAAGCGTCACGGCGGCCTTCGAGGGGTGGTTCCCAAATTCCGACGGCACCTTCAGCATTCTGTTCGGTTACTTGAACCGGAATGCGAAACAGGAGTTGGATATTCCGGTTGGGCCGGGCAATCGAATCGAACCCGGAGGGCCGGATCGCGGCCAGCCCACGCACTTTCTGACCGGCAGGAATTGGGGCGTGTTCACGGTCACGGTGCCGAAGGATTTTGGCACGACGAAGCTGGTTTGGACGATCACGGCAAACGGAGCGACGACGCAGGTGCCCGCGAGTCTCGCAACGCTGTGGGAACTGTCTCCGTTTAAGGATGCGAACGGGAATACTCCGCCGTGGATCGGCTTTGAAGAAGGCGGAAAGTTCGTTAACGGCCCGCGCGGGCAATCGAAATCGATGACGGCAACGGCCGGAATACCCGCGCCGCTGACGCTGTGGGTCGCCGACGACGCAAGCGTTATTCCCGGCGCGACTCGTCCGAGAACACCGGCGGTCACGTTAACGTGGAGCAAGTTTCGAGGGCCTGGCTCCGTCACGTTCGCCAATGACCGGCCCGCCGCTGATCCCGCCCAATTCGCTGGCGCGCCTGCAACGGCGTTTCAAGGAAAAGCCGCGACAGCAGCGACGTTCAGCGAGCCGGGAGAGTACATTCTGCGAGTGGTGGCCAACGATTGGTCCGGCGAAGGCGGGCGCGGTTTCCAATGCTGCTGGACGAACGCGCAGGTTCAAGTCAAAGTTTCCGTGAAGTAGGCTGCCGGCATTATTTCTGCCGGAGCTACTTCTGATTGCCAGGCGTCGCGCCTTTGCCCTGATTTGGCCCGCCTTTGGCTTGGCCGCGGCCGGGACCATTCGCCTGTAGCAAATGCGTCATTGTATGAACGTAGCGCAGCTTGCCACTCTCGACGCGGAAGAGATGAATGTCCGCGGCTCCGCTACCGCCGCCGGCGGGCGATCCCGCGCCGAACGTGCAGAAAGCTGCCACGGAACCAATAGTCTCGTCGACCACGAAGTGCCGGTTCGCAATGTTGACGCCGCTTGGCACGCCGGCATCGCAGGAATCGCCGGGAATGGGCGTGCCGCCCTCGGTGCGTTTGCAGGGATTACCCCACGGCACCAGGTCCTTCTTTCCTTCCAGGAACGCATCCAGGTAAGCGTTGGCGGCGGACACCAGCGTCGCATACGTATCGTGTTTGGTGGGCAGGATGGGGCCCCAATCCTCCGTGGACGAGGCTTGCAGGTAATTATCAATGTTGAAGAGCCAATAGCCCGTCGTGGTCCAAAGCATTTCGATCTCGGCGATGAGCCCGTGGTCTACGCGCAGCCGTGTTCCGAGCGCGTACGGCGCGGCCTTGTCGGTCACGATCACTTCCGTGTAGGTCTGGCATGTCGTGGTGTCCAACAGGCTGCGTTGATGGTCGATCTTCATCGGCTTCTTGATCAGGCCGTCATCGATGTTCATCAGCTTGAAGTTCTCGACGTAACCCAGGCCCTTCGCGAGCGGCAAGCCGGAGATGTCGCCCTTGGTCTGCGCGGCGATGTAGAGATCGGTGGCGGCCCTGAGCCCTTCGCGCGTGCAGGAGATTTGCGCGTAGCTGGCGGCCGGCGCGAGCGTAGCGGCCGCAAGCACCATCCAATTCGAAAAACGATTCATCGAAACCCTCCCGGTCACGAGCGACAGGTGCGTATCACGGACTAGGGTACATCACTTCATGTGCTTCAAGGACTGCTCATTCTCTAAGCAGATTTCATCGATCAGATCGGTGTCCACGACGATGCGCTCCTTTAGTGTGACCGTCCATGGCTTGGTGTAAGCTTTGGGGTCATCGACCGTCACCTGGATTTCCAGGTGCCCGAAATCCGGGCGGCGCATCTGCTCCCGCACTTTACCCGACTCCGTCAGGACACTTCCGTTCCAATCGATCCAGGTATCGTTGCGGAATCCGATCGTGTCGATCACCAAGGTGTCGCCGGACCATTTCGCCGACGAGTATCCCTGCCAAGATGGGTTCGGGTCTTCGGGCAACGGGCGTCCATCCATGAACACCTGACGGTACACCGCATTCATCTCGTCGAGCACCACCAAGAGATTGGGCGTGTGAACGAACTTCAGCAAATGCGGCAGGCCGTAGGCGCGAAGAAAATTGTCCGGGAAGCAGCGGATGTGCGGATCGTCTTTCGCGAGGTTTTCGGTGCGCTCCTTGACGATTGGCACGAGCCAAGGCTGATAAGGCAGCCCGCCGGGCAGATCGACCCCGATGTTCGCCATTTGGCGCGAAGCCGTGATGTTGGCTTGGTCGCCGGGAAGGTCGGAGCCCGCGGAGCCTTTGCGATTGGGCTCCGCCGTGGTCCAGATTCCGGAAAGGTCGGGCTTGCCATCCGGCATGCGAGGCGCGGGAGCGGTCATGTTCACGCTGCCGTCGGCCTTGCGCGGCACTCCCGGGGTCGGGTACTTGATCCACTGAGCCGCGAGATCGGTGGACGCTACAAACGTGAGTAGCGCGATAGCGCTAGGGAAGTTGCAACACGGGCGAATTCCAAGCGGCATCGGGCTAAGCATACACCAACCTATGACTCGCGGGCGAAGTCAGGACCGGCAGCAGCACACATGAACTCATCTGGGCTATACTCAATCGCACGTTGTCAGTCTTTTATGCCGAACGGAATATTATGAAGCTCGGTATCATTCTGGCTCTAGCATTGACGACGGCGAGCGCTTCGTTCGGCCAAGTCTCCCAGGCAAAAGAGGCGGCTCCCGACACGCTAATCACGCTTCAACGCGGAGCCTGCGAAGCGCGTTGCGCGGTCTACCGTTTGGTTATCTTTGCCGACGGCACAGTGATCTACGAAGGAAGATACAACGTCCGTCAAACTGGAGTAATTAAGAGTCTGATTTCCCAGGCAACGCTGAACAAACTGATAGACGAGTTGGAAACGGGCGGATTCTTCCAGCTTGGTAATAACTACGGTTACGGCAGCACGCAAGGCTGTGAGTCGGTAAATTCAGACGGAGGGCCCGCGGCGATTTTGTCGGTTTCCAACCAGGGCCGGAGCAAGACAGTACTTCATAATCATCGGTGCGCTGGCGCGGTACCCGACCGGCTCACGCAGATGGAAGATGACGTCGACCGCGCGGCCGGCGCGGCGAAGTGGATAAAGTAAAACAGCTCAATTGAAATATGGGATTCGTCAGAGACGACGCCGTAAAATTCGCCGATAAATATTGGAACACTCCAGCCGACGACGGGCTATTCTGGCTCAGCAATGAGGCTGTGGTGATCGAGCAGGTGCGGAAAAGCAATGTGATCCCGACGTCGTTCTGGCAGAAAGCGCCGGCTGCCGACGGCTGGCAACCCTTTTTCGTGGACGATTCGAATGGAGGCGAAAAGGCGGTGTTTCGCCGCGCCGTCGGCGGCAGGACGGAAGAGATTCTCATAAACCCCTGGGAGGGAATCGCTGACTGCGCGCATTTCCTGTCCCGCTGTCTGAGCGCCGGAGGTCTCAAGATTGCGGAACGTGGCGTTCCCTCGCTGGTGAACACCTTGCAGTCGCTGCCGAACACAAAGACGCTGGCTGAGCGCGTGGATACCGGAACGGGTCAGCAGGTGATCAATGCGGGTATCTTCAAGCCCGGAGATATGATCGGCTACTTCAATATCGATCCCCAGGGCGATTATGGCGGTCTGCGGCAGTATTCGCACTCCGGGATGTATGTGGGAAAGATAGGCGGAAGCAAGGATGGCGCGATCACTTGCCATACCATCTGCCGTTTCCCAGGCCGGTCCTGGGTAGAGGATAGCTGGTGGCTGAAGCCGCCGGGGCATTATGCGTACACGCTGATTCACTTCTCAGACGACGATCCCCTGCCTGACCCCGCGAAAGTGAGCGCATTGAGCGGCTGGTGGAAGCGCTCGCTTGGGAGCAACATCGACTACTTTTTAATTGAGAGATCAGGCGCCGCTCATCGGACTACTAAGCCGCCTGCCCGAGGCCAGACAGTGGCCATTGCTCCCACTGGTTCGGCCTATTGGTATTTAGGGCCGTCCAACACAGTCATGTTGTTTTGGCGGGGCGCCGGATTAGAAGTGTGGGCTCCTGACGGCGCAGGGTACAAGAGCGTCACAAATGGGATCATTGCGGGAACTGTTACGAAATTCTAAAAAGCTGGGCGAGGGTCGGGCAGCGCGAAAACATAAAGCGCATTGCCTGTATCGGGATTGTGAACGTCCGGCGCGACCAGCCTTGGGACATTCCGTGGGCTGCCACCGCCGTTGGCGGTGGTAACCGCGACATATTGTTTCCCGCCAGCGGTGAACGTGAGCGGAAAACCCTGCACGGCTGCGGGAAGGCGCATCTCCCATAGAATTTTGCCGGTATTCGCGTCGAATGCGCGGAACATGCGATCCAGATCGCCGGCGAAGACGACACCGCCGGCGGTCGATAGCACCCCGGTCAGGAACGGAGCGCGTTGCTCATACTTCCAGAGCTCACGAAGTGTCCGCACATCGTAGGCGGCCAGCTTGCCGAGATTGCCGTTCGATCCAGGCATCTCGAAGTAGCGCGTCTGCGCGCCGCCGCCGGCCCCGACGCCTAACGATTTTTCGACCGCCTGAGGATTGAACTCATCGCAGCTTTGACTCAGCGGCACGATGAGCCGGTTGCCTGGCTGATAGTAGGACATGGCCGGCCAATTCTTGCCGCCCTCGGTAGAGGGGCATCCGGTGACCCACGCGCCGATGCTCTGTTCGACGATGTCGTTGCGGTAGTGCGGCTCGCCTGTGGCAGCGTTGAAGGAGTTGTAGACATTCTGGAACACCATTTCTTTGTGACCCAGATACTTTCCTGTTTTGCGATCCAGCTTCCACAGAATTCCGGTTTTGCCCGCGCTGAAGACATAATTCTGGCCTTGATCGTCCACCAGCACACGTTCGAATACTTCGTCCAGATCCAGCGTTTCGCCAGGGGCGTGATTGTAGTACCAGGAAAGCTTTCCAGTGTCGGCATTCAACGCCAGAGTTGAGTTGGCGAATAGAGTCGCGCCGTTGCCCGATCCCCGGCTCGCGCGGGTCCAAGGCTTGGCTTGGGCCGTTCCCCAATAGGTGAGATTGAGCTCAGGGTCGTAGCTGCCGGTAATCCAGGTTTCCGCGCCCACGCGAAAATCGTTCGGAAGGCTTCCCCAGGTATCGCCGCCGGGCTCGCCCTCCAGCGCGACGGTGTAGAACCGCCACAGCTCCTTTCCGGTCTTTGCATCGTAGGCGCTGATGAAGCACTTCTCCGAACCGAACTGCTGGCATCCGCTCAAGCCCTGAATGAGTTTTCCGTTGACGGCCAGCGGCCCGCTGGTGGTGGAGTGCTGGCTCTTCGACCGGTCGCCGATAGTGGTATCCCAGACGACTCTGCCATTGCGCGCGTCGAACGCCATGAGGTGCGCCGCGTTGGTGGCGACATAAACGTTATCGCCGTAGATGGTGATGCCGCGCATGGCGGGCCAGGCCGGGTTGGTTCCGTAGCGATTCTCCCAAATCAAATCGCCGGTTTTGGCGTCCAGAGCCTGCAATACTCCGCCGGTGTTGTTTACGTACAGGACGCCATTGTGAACGATTGGCGCGGGCTGGTTGCCGAGCATGACGCCATCCTGCATCGCCCAGCTCCAAACCTGCCGGAGTTGATTCACGTTCTGCGGAGTGATCTGGTTCAGCGGGCTGAAGGAACTGGCCTTGTAATCGCGCCGAATCATGAGCCAATCGCCCGGATCGGGATTGCGCAGCATAGCGTCCGTTACGGGCGTGTAGTTTTTAACCTCACCCGCGACGGTGATGCCGCGCGGCGGCGGCTCTTGCTTGGCTTGTTTATTGCTGTCTTTCCCGGCTGCGGCAGCAACTGGACCGCCGCCGGTCTGCAAATAACCCGCGCGTTGACCCGAGGCGACGCTTCGAATAGTCACGCTGGATGCGCCTGTAAGCGCCTGGTTCCCTGCTTGCGCGCCATTGGCGTCGAGGAGGAACGCGGCCAATTCGATGTAAGAATCGCCGGGAAGCGCGGCTGCGCCGGGAGGCATGGTGGATTGCATGTACTTGATCAGGTCGCCGGCGGTTCGATCGCCCCACTGCGCGAGGAAATTTGCGCCCGCCAATTGCGGACCCTCCCGTCCGCTCAGATCGGCCGCGTGGCACGAGACGCAGTTGGCCTGGTAGAGCGCGCGTCCCGCCGCAGCCTGGTTCTGCGTGTACGGTCCAGCCGGCCGTTGCTGCGCAAACAGCAACGCGACACCGCACGCGAGCGCGATCCCTAGAATCGCCCGAAATTTCATGTTCCCCTCACTCAGGCTAGGCGACGGGTTGCTATCCAGCGGGCTGTCGAGTCCATCGCCACCTGCGGCCAGAGTCTATCAAAACTCAGGGAGCCGCATTTGAAGATGGTCCCCGCAGGCGTGCCACGGCCCCGTCCACATTTCTCCTAGTCTGGCGTGCAATCCGTTTCGTCGAAGTGCGGCGGAGCCAAGAGAGGGTAGTCCTTCTCGAGGATCTCTTCCTGGATGGTTTCTGCCAGCGACTCGAGGCTGTGAAACAATGTCTCGCGCGTGATTCCCAAGGAGGCAAGGTTCCTCCTGAGCTGCCGTTTGCAGTCTCTCGGAACCAGATATCTGACGAGATGCTTTTCGTCTCTGACGAGAAACTCAATCAATGCATTCCCATCGATCGATGGATGGATCGTAAATCGGCTCATCTGTGCCGCCATTCGCGGGAACTCGAAGGGCGGGATAAACGCGAGCGGTCTCTCGGGAACATTCGCGAGCGCTAGACGCTTGGCCAGCTCCGGTAGATCTTTGCGGTCGATGAAGACCTCCGCCGCGAGGTATCGGATCCGCCTGTCGTCGGGCATGCAAATCCTACAATTATCGCTATGAGCATTCAGGTCGCTGGGATTCATGCCCCAAAGCTCACCGTCATGCTCCATGTCATCGGTGGCGAAGAACAGCGCGACCAGCACGCTTTCGGTCCAATCAAGGAGCCTCGTTGGGACTCCGTTGTGCTGCATTAGCATTAGCCATGAGATGTAATCGCCCCACCTTGGAACTTTCGAAGTAAATAATCGACCGCGGAGGCGAAACCGCTGCCCCGCCCAGAATTCGATGTTCTCGCGCGCGGAGTGAAGTGGCTCTCTGTGGATCTTTGGAACGAGCAGTGGGAACTCTCGCGGATGTCCTCGATACCAGTACTGTTGACACCCGGTTCCGAGTTCAACGGCTTGCTCTATCTTGCGGAGCGTGTAGGTGGCAACTCCCAGCGGCCAAGCCTGCTTCATCGCTTCGCCGATTGTCATGGGTTCCACCGGGCGAGCGATATCACGCCTCGGATTGAACCTCGCGGCGCGATGTGTCCGCCACGAGTTGGGCGTACATCGCATCTGGTGCTAGGTCGATCTCGCCAGGCCAAGCAACCGCGCCATGATCGATGAAAACTTGCCTAAAAAACGCTTCGTCGCGCAGCGGAGCAAGCACGCCGACCAAGTCCTCCGCGCGCAATTGGACATGCCCAGACAATCCGTCCCTAAAACGGACAAAGAGAGAGTGATTTGGTTCGGGCTTTACTTCAACGACATCCCAATGCATACAAGCGTTCTATGGAAGCGGGTCTATCTTTGCGGGAGGCGCTTTCTCGCGGCACAGCCGCCAGTCTTCCAAAAGCTCCTCTTTATGTATCTTCGCCCATTCGTGGACCAGATTCAGGGCTCGCTGCGGGAGTGATCCTTCGAGGATATCGAGAGTATCGAGTCTTATCGTTGCCTCGAATTCGCCGTAGAGCGCATGAAAATGAGCAGGCTCGTGGTCGTTGAAATACATCCGAATTAGGATTCCATAGAAGGCACTGATCGTGGGCACGCGTTGGGGATTGTATCAACCTGAACCATCTGGATGTCATTGACGTTAGCGCCAAGTGCCACGGGCCGTTTGTGTATATCATAGATGCTGCTTTGGGGGACTCATGAAACACTCTTTGGCAAAGCTGGCTTGCCTTGCGGGCGCGGTTGCCGCGTCCCTTTCTGCGCAGGATTTGACGATCACTAACGCTCGGATCATCGGTCCGGACGCGAGCGTAATCGAGCGCGGCTCCATTGTGGTACGCGCCGGAAAGATCGCCTCGGTTGCGGCGGGAGCTCCGGCCTCGACGGCGGGCAAGGTCATCGACGCCAAGGGAATGACTGCCATGCCCGGGTTCATCGACGGGCACAGGCACATCAACACCGGGCCGAATGAGAAGCAGCAGATGCAGGCGCTGCTCGAAGCCGGATACACCACCATCCTCTCCGGAGGCGGGCCCGCGGAAGGCAACATCACGCTGCGCGATCACATCGACAAAGGCGTCATCAACGGGCCGCGGATCATTCCGTCGGGCTCGCTGCGGCTGGCGAACAATACGCCGGAGATGGCTCGCGAGCAGGTTCGCAAGATGGCCGAGATGGGGATCAAGTTCACCGGCGAGATCGCTCTAACGCCGGTTCCGGGACCCAGCGAACGGGAACTGGAAATTCTTCGCGCCGTCGTGGACGAGGCAAAGAAGGTCGGAGTCATGGTGCAGGTGCACGCCGTGAGCTCAAAGGCGATGGTGGCCGCGGTCGAAGCTGGCGTTCCTCTGCTGGTCCACTTGCCCAACAAAGATTGGGTGAGCAAGGAAGACGCGAAGAAGGTCGCCGCCGCTGGAACGAAAGTGCTGGGGACCGTCAGCTTTGGTTCGCCTGTCTTCGGCGTGTTCGCGGATGACAACAAGCCCCGGTTCCGCGACGGCAAACCATGGCCTGAGGGGATTGTCGATGGCGTCAGGCTCGGCGAGGAAGCGGGATACATGCCGGTCAACGCGCGAACCATCTGGGACGCGGGCGTGACGCTCGGCTACTGCACCGATACTACGTACGATCCGCACGCCGGCCTCGATCATGAGCTGAAGATGCTGAATGTGATGTTCTCGATGAAGGATCTGGTCAAGATGATGGGCCCGAACACGGCGTCGTATATTCAGATGGGCGATCAGTTGGGAACGCTGGAGGCGGGAAAGCTCGCTGACATCGTTCTGCTGGATGGCGATCCGCTGGAAGGCTACTGGAATTGGCTGAAAGCGAAAGTGGTGGTGAAGGGCGGCACCGTGGTAGTCGATAAGCGATAAGGTCGATCACCGATAAGCCATAAGGACAGGTTCGCGCTTGGCAGCATAAATGCAACCTCGCTAGCGAGGTGACTTTATGCGTGCACTCACAATTCTCGCATTAGCTGCTGGTGTAGGAATCGGCTTCACGGCTACTGCGCCGAAAGCAAAGGCCCAAGTCGGCGTGGAGGTCGGCGTAGCGCCTGACTGCCCGTACGGCTATTACGACGTTCCACCCTATAATTGCGCTCCATACGGTTACTATGGACCGGAATGGTTTTCCGGTGGTGTCTTCATTGGCGCCGGTCCGTGGTTCCACGGCCCCGCGAATTTCTACGGTCATGTTGACACTCGGTTCCATCCGGACCACGGCTATACTGGCGCGTTTCCGGCCCGTGGCGAGCATGCGACGCGTTCCGTATCGAAGATAGAAGGCTTCAAAGGCAACGAAATGCGCGATGGGCGCGGCCATATAAAGAAGTAACCTGCGAAATTGCTGATAAAACGGCGGGCCGGCGGATTGTGTGAGCAACGCCATTGGCCCGCCGGCTCTTTTTCAATCCCTCAATCGGGCCTGCCCTGTTATCCTAACAGCAGGTGCCCAGTTTATCCGTCGTCATCCCGATTCATAATGAGGAGCCGTCGATACTGCCCCTCTATGACCGGCTGACGGCCGTTCTGGAGCGTCTCCGGAAACCTTACGAAATCCTCTTTGTCGACGATGCCTCCACCGACCGGAGCTTCGATCTTTTGGCGAATCTGGTAGAGACGGACGCGCGCCTCAAGGTAATCCGGCTGCGGCGGAATTTCGGACAAACCGCGGCGCTTGCGGCCGGCTTCGACGAATCGCAGGGCAACATCGTCATCTCGCTTGACGGCGATCTGCAACACGCGCCCGAAGATATTCCGGCGCTGCTCGAAAAGATCGACGAAGGTTACGATATCGCCAGCGGCTGGCGCAAGAACCGGCTGGATAACGCGGTCACGCGCAAGCTGCCTTCCCGAATCGCGAATTGGCTGATGGCCAAGGTATCGCATGTCGAGCTGCGCGATTTTGGAACTACCTTCAAGGCCTATCGCGCTGAGATCCTCAAAGACATCAACCTCTACGGTGAGTTGCACCGGTTCATTCCCGCTCTGGCCTCGCTTTACGGCGCGCGCATCGCGGAGGTGCCGATCCGCAACAATCAGCGGTCCAGCGGCGGTTCGCATTACGGACTCAGCCGGACCTTTCGCGTGATGTTCGATATCTTCACCATCTGGTTCCTGCTGAAATATTTCACGCGGCCCATGCATTTCTTCGGCAAGTGGGGAATGATCAGCGCGGCAGCCGGCGGCGGCGTGCTCACCTGGCTCGCGGGATGGAAGATTTGGACCGGCGACGATGTGATCGCGGAGCACGGTCCGCTGCTGATGGCAGGCGGGCTGGCGCTGGTGACCGGCGTGATTCTATTTTGCACGGGATTGTTGGGCGAAGTGCTGACGCGTACGTATTTCGAAAGCCAGGGGCGCCGCATTTACGCCGTTCGCGAGATCCGCACCCGCCGCGAAGAAAAAGCCGCCGGCGGAAGCGGTCGTTGAGCCAGGTTAAAGCCGTCATCTTCGATTTCGGCGGCGTACTCTGCTTTCATCCCACGGACGAAAAATACGCCCGCATCGCCGCGTTGCTCGGCATCGAAACCAATCGCCTCTATGAGCTTTTCTGGGAGAATCGCATCGATTACGATTCCGGCAAGTTGGACGCGCCCACATACTGGGGCCGCTTGACTCGGATGGCCGGCAAGCAGCTCGATGAATCGTTGCTGAATACTTTGCTCGATCACGAGGTCCACTTGTGGGACAACTATGACTGGCGAGTTCTCGATTGGGCGCGGCATCTGCGAGAGCAAGGAATTCGCACGGCGATTCTCTCGAATCTGACTCCGGTTCTTGGCGCGGCATTGCGCGCGGAGCCGGATTTTCTCGAACGATTCGATCATGTCACGTTCTCCTGCGAACTAGGGATAGTGAAACCGCAAGCGGCGATCTATCACGACGCCGTGCGCGGGGTGGGAGTAGCTCCGGACCAGGCACTGTTCTTGGACGACAAGCCGGAGAACGTGGAAGGCGCGATCGCGGCGGGGCTGCAGGCTGAGGTGTATACGACTTGGGAAACCTTCTTGGAGAGGAGCGCGGGACGCTATGGGTTGCCGATGCTGTTACAATCGCCCTAGGAGCACCCGCCGGCACCATGAAACCCGCCTCTGGCCTTCCGGAAACCCTTGGTTCTTTGCGCGCCCATAAGAAATATGGCGACGCTTACATGCAAACCCGCACCGTCAAAGACGAACTGCGCGAGAATCTGATCTGTAAACTGGAGCGGCGGGAGCCGCTGTTTTCCGGAATCGTCGGGTATGAGGACACCGTCGTCCCGCAAGTGGTGAATGCCGTTCTTTCGCGCCACAATTTCATTCTGCTGGGCCTGCGCGGCCAGGCGAAGACCAAGCTGATCCGCATGCTGGTGACGCTGTTCGATGAGCATCTGCCGTACATCGCGGGCTGCGAGATTCACGACAATCCGTTCGCGCCGATCTGCAAGAGCTGCCGCGACCTGGTTCGGGAAAAAGGCGACGCGACGCCGGTCGCGTGGCTGAGCCGCGAAGAGCGCTACGTGGAAAAACTCGCGACGCCGGATGTGACCATCGCGGACATGATCGGCGATATCGATCCCATCAAGGCCGCGCGCAAGGGTCACAACATTTCGGATGAACTGACGGTGCATTACGGATTGCTCCCGCGCGCCAATCGCGGCATCTTCGCCATCAATGAGCTGCCGGATCTCGCGGGCAAGATTCAGGTCGGATTGTTCAACATCATGCAGGAAGGCGACGTCCAGATCAAAGGCTATCCGGTGCGGCTGCCTTTGGATCTGATGCTGGTGTTCACCGCGAATCCGGAAGATTACACCGCGCGCGGAAAGATCATCACGCCTTTGAAGGATCGCATTGGCAGTGAGATTCGGACGCATTACCCGGCGACGATTGAGCATGGCATGGCCATCACGGAGCAGGAGGCGTGGTTGAGCCGGCGCACTCCCGTGGAGGTTCGTATCCCGGCGTACATTCGCGAAGTGATCGAGCAGTTGGCGTTCGCGGCACGCGAAGACAAAAAGATCGACAAGCGATCCGGCGTCAGCCAGCGGCTTCCGATTTCCGCGTTGGAGAACGTGGTGTCGAGCGCGGAGCGGCGCGCCTTGTCCGCGGCCGATTCGATGGCCGTGCCGCGCGTGCTCGATATTTACGCCGCGCTGCCTTCGATCACGGGCAAGCTCGAACTGGAATATGAAGGCGAGTTAAAGGGCGGCGATACCGTGGCGCGGGAGCTGATCCGGCTCGCCGTTGGAAAGGTGTTTACAAAATATTTCGATGGCGAGAACCTGAACGCCGTGGTGCAGTTCTTTGAGCTGGGCGGGTCGCTCAAGCTGCCTGAGACATCGGCATCGCGAGAGATGCTCGCGGAGATCGGCAAAGTTCAAGGTCTGCTCGAAAAGACCAAGAAGCTGGGACTGGGCGCGAGCGAACCGGAGGGAATTCGAGCCGGAGCGGCCGAGTTTATTCTCGAGGGCTTGTACGCGCACCGGCGAATCAGCCGGAATGAAGAGGTCGGATTCACCGCGGAGGCGCGGAGGCGCGAAACCGCGCCGGACGATGCTCGATCCAAGAACGCCAAGCGTAACTATCAATAAACCACTACCATGAGGCAGTAGTACGAAAACGCAATGAAGAGCGTCCGCTATTCCCGCTTTACCGGCGATGATTTCGGCTTGAGCGCCGAAGACCTCATGAAGGCGCTCGCCGATTTTTTCCTCAAGAGCGGGTTCGACAATCCATACATGCAGTTCAGCGAGTTCAACTCGAACACGCTGGAGGATCTGAAACGGGCCATCGAACAAGCGCTGGAGAGCGGCGAATTTTTCGATCAAGAGCGCGCGCAGCAAATCCGGCAGCAGCTTGAGAGCATGTCCCAGGAAGAGCTCGATCAACTGTTAAGCCGCCTGGTGCAGAAGCTTGTGGACGAAGGTTACATCACCACGGAGCCGCAGGGAGGCGGGCGTGGCAAAGGCGACGCCCGCGTGGAAGTAAAGGTCACCGATAAGAGCATCGACTTTCTAGGGTTCAAAACGCTGAAGGATCTGCTGGGCTCGCTGGGACGCTCCAGTTTCGGCGCGCACGATACGCGCGACATGGCCACGGGAGTCGAGTCGAGCGGGGCCGCGCGGAAGTACGAATTCGGCGACACGC
>JASHRP010000214.1 GCA_030037375.1 Bryobacteraceae bacterium
TCGGGTTCATCAACCCCGAAGAAGGTGTGACGATCCCATGACGGTCGCAGTCAGGATCGCTGGCGAAGGACACTTGGTATTTGTCCTTCAAACCCACAAGCCTGGCCATCGCATAAGGACTGGAGCAGTCCATTCTGATTCGCCCGTCGTGGTCGACGGTCATAAAGGAGAAGGTGGGATCCAGCCGCCGATTGACGACCTGAACGTCCAGTCCGTAATGCGAATTGATTGGGTCCCAGTAAGGCAGCGCGGCGCCGCCCAGCGGATCGACGGCCAGCGTGAGCCGCGCGGCTCGAATCGCCTCGATGTCCACGATTTCCGCGAGGTCACGCACGTAGGGCAAGATGAAGTCTTCTTCAGCCGTAGTCGCGGCGCGAAGCGCGGAGTTATATCCCATGCGTTTCACTTGCGCTTTGCCGTGCCGAAGCAGCTCGTTGGCCCGGTTTTGAATCCATTCCGTCACGTCGGTGTCGGCAGGGCCGCCATTTGGCGGGTCGTACTTGAAGCCGCCATCCTCCGGCGGATTGTGCGACGGAGTAATCACGATGCCGTCCGCCAGATGCAACTTGCGTCCGCGGTTGTACCGCAGGATGGTGCGCGAGATCACGGGTGTCGGCGTCGGCAGATTGCCGCTCTGAATGACGGTGTTCACACCGTTCGCGGCCAGAACCTCGAGCGCGGTTTGCTGCGCGGGTGCAGACACCGCGTGCGTGTCTTTACCCAGGTAGAGTGGTCCATCCGGGCCGTGAGCCCGCCGATAGTCGCAGATGGCCTGCGTGATCGCCAGAATGTGAGCTTCCGTGAAGCTGCCGGAAAGCGGCGAACCCCGATGGCCGCTCGTCCCGAACTTCACCATCTGGTTCGGATCCGACATGTCAGGGCAGTGTTGGAAGTACTCACGCTCAAGACGGGCCAAGTCGACAAGAATCTCCTTTGGCGCGGGCAGGCCCGCCAAGGGCGAGATTTCGGCCCGCCGCATGTTCCCTACGGCGCCGGGCATGGCTTCACCCCCCAGATCTCGCTCGCGTATTCCGCGATCGTGCGATCACTCGAAAATTTCCCCGAAGACGCGACATTCAGAATGGCTTTGCGCGCCCACTCGTCGGAGTCCGCGTAGAGTTCGCCCAGCCGCTCCTGCGCGTTGACGTAAGACGTCAGGTCCGCCAGGTGCATGTAGTAATCGCCTTGGGTCAAAAGCGCGTTGCGCAGCGGCTCGAAAAGACCGGGCTGGTCGCGATTGAAATGATCGGAAAAGATCAGGTCCAACGCGGCGCGGGTCTCCGGCTCGTTTTCGTAATGCCAGTGCGGGTTGTACCACGGCCGGGTGCTGGCCACCTGCTCCGCTGTAAGCCCGAAGAGAAAGAAGTTCTCTTCACCCGCCTCCTCGGCCATTTCGATGGTTGCGCCATCGCGCGTGCCCACGGTCAGCGCGCCGTTCATCATGAACTTCATGTTGCTGGTGCCGCTCGCTTCATAACCCGCGGTTGAAATCTGATTGGAGACATCGCATGCGGGAATCAGCCGCTCGGCAAGCGTGACGGAGTATTCGGGCAGAAACACTACGTTGAGACGTCCCCGGGAAACAGGGTCGGCATCAACTGTGCGGGCAATATTGTTGATGAACTTGATGATCAGCTTTGCGAGCTGGTAAGCCGGCGCGGCCTTGCCCGCGAACAGGAATGTCCTGGGCGTCATCTCGACACCAGGGTTCTCGCGCAACCGGTTATAAAGCACCACGATGCGCAAAGCGTTCAGCAATTGCCGCTTGTATTCGTGGATCCGCTTGATCTGCGAATCGAAGATCGTCTCCGGATCAACCGACAGCCCGGAAGACCGTTTGAGCCAGTCCACGAAGCGCACCTTCGCTTCGTATTTCGCGTTCCGGAACGCCCGTCGGAAATCCTTGTCTCCGGCGAGCGGTTTGAGCCTCTGCAACTCGCTCAGGTCGGTGATCCACCCTTCACCGATGGCCCCGGTTATCATGTCGGCTAGCGCTGGGTTCGACAGCAGCAGCCAGCGTCGCGGCGTCACGCCGTTGGTCTTGTTGCTAAACCGCTCCGGGAAGAGGCCGGCGAGGTCCTTGACGGTTGTCGTCCGCAACAACTCGGAATGAATAGCCGCAACCCCATTGGTGCTGTGCGACCCGACAATCGCCAGGTTCGCCATCCGCACCTTCCGTTCGCCATCCTCGTCGATCAGACTGACCCGGCGCGCCAGCCCTTCATCTCCCCCGGACCGCGACCGGACCGTTTCCAGCAGCCGCCGATTGATCTCGAACACGATCTCGAGATGCCTCGGCAGCATCTCCTCAAACCACGCCACCGGCCATTTCTCCAGCGCTTCCGGCAGCAGGGTGTGATTGGTGTACCCGAACGTTTTCCCGGTGATCTTCCAGGCCTGGTCCCAACCGAGGTGCTCCTCGTCCAACAGAATCCGCATCAGCTCCGGTATGGCAAGTGCCGGATGAGTATCGTTGAGCTGTATGGCGACGCGCTCCGGAAACATCTCCCACGCCGCTCCGCTCTGGCGAAAACGTCGCACCAAGTCGGCCAGCGAACACGCCACCAGAAAATATTCCTGGACGAAGCGCAGGGCCTGGCCCTCGCTGGTTGAATCGTCGGGATAGAGCACCCGCGTGATGGATTCCGCCTCCAGCGTTTCGGCCACCGCCTTCACGAAGTCGCCGTGGCTGAAGGCCTGAAAATCGAAGTAGTCGGGCGCTCCCGCCGCCCACAGCCGGAGTGTATTGATGTTGGCGCCTCCATACCCGACCACAGGCCGGTCGAAGGGAATCCCGATCAAGCTCGACGGCCGCCCTGGGACGGCCCGCAAGGTTCCGCCGCGCACCTCGAACGAGCAGTTCAACTTGACTTCCACACTTTCGTGCTGACGGGCGACCTCCCAGGGGTCCTGGCGGCGCAGCCAGTTGTCCGGTCGTTCGCGCTGCCATCCGTCTTCGAGAATTTGTTTGAAAATGCCGTACTCGTAGCGCAGCCCGTAACCCATGGCCGGAAGCTGCAGTGTGGCCATCGACTCCAGGAAGCACGCGGCAAGCCGTCCCAGTCCGCCGTTTCCCAAGGCGGCATCGGGCTCCTGCTCCAGAAGCTCGATCCAATCGAGGTTCTCCTTCCGGACTGTCTCATTGACCACCGGACCCAGCAACAGATTGCTGACATTGTTTGCTAGTGAGCGCCCAATCAGAAACTCCATCGACAGGTAGTAAATACGCTTCGCGTCCTTGCGTGCGTAGATTTCCTGCGTCAGTGCCCAGCGCTGCGAAAGCACATCGCGGCCGGAACGGGCGAACGCCTCGAAGCGGTCGCGCGCGTCCGTGCACTTGGCGGCGACTACGTTGTCGAACAGCAGATGGCGTTCGAACAAGCCGCTGTCGCTCCCTGAAAAATGTATCGGGCCGGTTCCGTAGCGCTCCAGAGGTTCGGAATCCTTCACTAGTGGTGCGGTGCTCATTGCTCTCCCATTCGCTCTTCCAAACATGGAACCTGCGCCGTCTTTTACTCTTTTCAAGCTGATTTGCCGCTGGCCTTCGCTGCTCAAAGCGCAAGGGCAGGGCCAACGCGAAGGCTTTGAAACTTCTGGGCCAGCGGGAAAAAGTCGATGATGATGTCCGTCATCGGAGTCGATAGCTCGACTCGATGGTTACCGCTCGATGCTTACCGGCGGGCCAGAGGCGGCCTGCTAGACACCGAAGAATTGCAATCCACGTTAATTCGCATTCGCAATTCACCCCAATTATCGGCCCACACCCAAACCGAGTGGAAACAAAACTGCCAGCCTAAACAATAAGGAGTGCAAAAGCACATGCGACACAAAGAAATTCTCTTCTTCTTGACAGTGGCGGCAGCCGTGTCTGCGACGGCCGCGGATGCCACGACGGCTCGGCTTGAAAAAGCCGCGACTGTGCTCAACACGATGACGGAATCCAAGCATGGAATCCAACCGGACCAGCTAGCGGGTGCCGATTGCATCGCTGTCATCCCTGGTTTCAAAAAAGGCGCCGCGGTTGTTGGCGTGGGTTACGGCCGGGGATTTATCTCCTGCCGGAACGGCAGCGGCTGGTCGGCGCCCGGCGCGGTCACATTGGAGGGCGGCAGCGTGGGTGTTCAACTCGGCGGCGAGGAAATCAACATCGTGATTCTATCGCGAGATAAGCAAAAGCGCTCCAGCCTGCTTTCCGATCGGTTCGCGATTGGATCGGACGCTTCTGCTGCATGGGGAAATGGGGCATCGGCGCACGCAGATCCAAATGCCAAGATCGTCTTTTATGGCCAGACCAAGGGCGCTTTTGCTGGCTTCGGTCTTGACGGCGCGACCCTCAAGCGCGACGAAGACGGGGACATGGCTCTCTACGGCACGGCACTGAACAACAGCACTATCGTTGACGGTGGAACCAACGCGCCCGCCGTTGCCCGGCCTCTGATCGCAGCACTCGACAAAACATCCAAATAACGAGCCGAGGCAGCGGCTGGCGCTGACGCTCGGCTCCGGGGCCGTCCTTTTCTCGTCTCGGCCTCAAGCACCCTATGCGACAATACTTGGACTTCATTGGAGATTTAGGCCTGTTCGCTCTGCGCGCTGCGCGCCGGGCGTTCGTTTCTCCGTTTGAATTCCTTTCGATCTTTCGGCAAATCGAAGTGATGGGTTGGGGGTCGCTGCCGCTGGTATTGTCCACCGGATTTGCGCTGGGGCTCGTTCTAGCCCTCCACACCAGGAGCACGCTCGTTCAATTTGGAGGCGAAGGATTACTTCCCTCGGTCCAGTCACTGGCGTTCTTTAACGAGATCGGTCCGCTGCTTGCCGGGTTGCTGGTGGCGGGCCGAGTCGGCTCCGGAATCGGCGCCGAGCTGGCGGACATGCGCGCGACCGAACAGATCGACGCGATAGAAGTCCTTTCCATGGACTCATTCAAACTGCTCGTGATTCCGCGTATTCTCGCGTGCACGGTAGCCCTCCCTATACTCACCGTTTTCATGGATGTCGCCGGACTCGCGGGAGGCTACGTAGCGGATCGCACCACCTCTCACCTATCTATCCAGCTCTTTTTCTTCCGGGCTTTTCACGGCGTAACATGGGCGATGTTTATCCCGCCGACCCTCAAGACAGCGGTTTTTGGAGCCGCCATCGGTCTGATCTCCTCTTACTTTGGCTACACGATTAATAGCGGCTCCGAGGGCGTTGGCCGGGCTGCGAAGAACAGCGTGGTGATTTCATCGCTGGCAATCATCCTCATTGACGTTGTTTTGGTGAAGCTGATCTTCTTCATGTTCCCCGACACCGCCATATGAACGATGACGACTATCTGTTGATCGATTTCGAGAACGTGTTCTGCGGCTTTGACGGCCGGGATGTTCTTAAAGATATTTCTTTCCAGGTGGCGGCGAGCGAGACGGTGTGTCTCTTGGGGCGAAGCGGAACGGGCAAAAGCGTGACGTTGAAGTTGATCATCGGCCTGTTGAAACCGCATAAGGGCAGGATCCGCGTCGAGAATCGAGACATTGTCGCAATGGACGAGGACAAACTGTCGAC
This sequence comes from Bryobacteraceae bacterium, assembly GCA_030037375.1. GTDB lineage: Bacteria > Acidobacteriota > Terriglobia > Bryobacterales > Bryobacteraceae > Palsa-187. Next base: position 5,545 of record JASHRP010000214.1, read on the forward strand.
ACTCAGGCGTCGCGTGGGTTTCCTCTTTCAAAGCGCCGCGCTCTTCGATTCGATGTCGCTCTACGAGAATCTCGCCGTGCCTTTGCAACGCATGCGCAAGCACATATCCGGCGAGGAGACCGAAGCAATCGTTCATGCGCTTCTTGAGGACGTAGGCTTAGGCAACGACGCCCACAAGATGCCGTCCGAGCTTTCCGGAGGCATGCGCAAGCGGGCGGGCCTTGCCCGAGCGCTCATGTTCGACCCTTGTCTCCTGCTCGCCGACGAGCCGATTAGCGGGCTGGATCGTGTCACGGCCGCGGAGATCGATGACCTCCTGTTGCGCGTGAGGGCAAAAACCAATCCAGCGATGGTGATCGTGACTCACGACATCGACGAGGCGCGCCGGCTGAGCGACCGGGTTGCTGTGTTGGATCGAGGCAGTCTGATTGCAATGGGCAAAATCGAAGACCTAGCCAACAGCGAGATTCCTTTGGTTAGAGCGCTAGTTTCCAGGGCTGAATGACATGGCTATTCGCAAATGGGCGATCGGATTATTCCTGGTTTTAGGGGCTGGCTTGTTTACAGCGATCCTGTTTGTGATCGGAAGCCGCCACGATCTCTTCGGCACACATGTTGATTACTACACCGACTTCAGGGATATAAGCGGGTTGCCGAAAGGCGCGGACGTACGCGTCTCCGGCCTTGAGGCGGGCCAGGTAAAAGACATTCAGATTCCAGGAAGCCCCGCCTCGAAGTTCAGATTAACGCTTCAGGTGGACGCGAAAACTCGAGGAATGATCCGCACCGATTCCGTCGTGTCCATCGCGACCGAGGGGATCGTGGGCGCGAAATATGTTTCGATCCAGGAGGGCTCCAGCAAAGCGCCAGAAGCGAAGGATGGCGCGACCCTTCCCAGCAAGGAGCCGCTCGATATTGGAGCGGTAATTGAAAAAGGTTCCGCGCTGTTGAGCAACGTCGACAGCAGCATAAATGATGTTCGCGGGCGGCTGGACGTCGCCCTCGGCTCCGTGACCAGGACTGTGAACCACGTCGACGGGCTGGTCGAGGGAGTTAAGCCGGATATCCTGACCATGGCCGGCAATGCCAGTAAAATCACCGGCACCCTCAACGGGATTGTTGCGGATTTGAATGCCGGTAAAGGACCGGCAGGCTTGCTTCTCAAGGATGAGGAGACAAGGCGGCAGTTACAAGCAACCCTATCGAACGTCCAGCAAGTTTCTGTAAATCTTAAGGACGTGTCGGCCCGCGCCGACGAGATTGTCGCGGACGTTCAATCCCGCGACCTCGCATTGAGAGTGCAGGCAACTCTCAACAGCGTGCAGGACCTTTCGCAGCGGCTGGACCAGGCAGTCAGCAGCGCTCTGGCGCCGGATGAAATGGGCCGCGACGGGGCGTCCAATATCCGTGAGACACTGTCAAACCTGAATCGCGGAACCACCAATCTTGCTCAGGACACGGAAGCGCTTAAACACGAGTTCTTCTTCCGCGGGTTTTTCAAAAAACGCGGTTTCTTTGACCTTGAGAAGCTGGCCCCCGCCGACTATCTTAAAGTGTGCGAGCGCGAGAAGGCTTGCGAATCGAGGACATGGCTGGATGCGGCGTCCCTTTTTGTTTCCGGCGTCGATGGCAAAGAGCAGCTTGCCGAAGCTGGGCGCGTCCAAATCGACAGCGCGGTTGCGCCTTTTCTCGATACCCTGCAGGACGACATTGTGATAGTCGAGGGTTACTGCGCCGCCGGAACCGCCGACCAGCAATATATGACATCGAGAGGACGCGCGGATCTGGTGCACGAATACCTGGAGACGCACTTTCACCTCGTTCATAGCGACGTAGGGTTCGTGGCGCTCCGAAACAAACCGCCTCAGGGCTCGGGGAGAAAAACCTGGAACGGCGTCGCGATTGTTGTTTTTGGAGAGGACCAGAAATGAGAATTCCGGAGCGGTTTGAGGCGGCGTCGTCGTGAATCGGGCCGCAACCCGGAATAACCGCTGCGGAACGGCGACGCCCATTACCGATGGCCGCATCCCCGGTTCAAGCGCGGGGGCATAAGCGCCAAACGGACTCACCGCGGCAGCTTCGGAGCTG
>JASHRP010000215.1 GCA_030037375.1 Bryobacteraceae bacterium
CGGACTTCGAGCGCTTTCTCCACTACCACGGTGAGGTGATCCAGGGAGAACGGCTTGGGCAGAAAATCCACCGCGCCCTTCTTCATCGCCTCCACCGCGTTCTCCACCGTTCCGAAGGCCGACATGACGATCACCGGCGTCAGCATATTCTGCGCCCGCAACTGCTCCAGGAACGCGAGTCCGTCCATGCCCGGCAATTTGAGATCGGTCAGCACCAGATCCGCGTCGTTGGCGTGCTTCAACCCCTCCTCCGCAGTGCCCGCGGCTTGTACCTCGTAACCGCAGGAGGAAAGGTGCAGACTGATGACTCTACGGTACTTTTCTTCGTCTTCGATTACCAGGATCGCGGGCATCTGACTGTTAGTCTTTCATAGCCGGGAGAAAGACGCGAAAGACGCTGCCCTCGCCCGGCGCGCTTTCTACCGCGATCTGTCCGCCATGCTCGTCGATAATTTTAGAAACGATGGCTAGCCCCAAACCCACGCCATCGGACTTCGTGGTGAAAAACGGATTGAATATGTTTTCGAGATGTTTCTGTTCGATTCCGGAGCCGCGGTCGATAACGGCAATTTCCACTCCCGGCCCCGTGCCGGTTTCCACCGCCTTGGTCTTCACCGTCACCACGGCTCCCGACGGACTAGCCTGCGCCGCATTCACGACCAGATTCAGCAGCGCACGCTCCAGCAACTCCGCGTCGAAAGAAACTCGCGGCACGTCGGGAGAATAGTTCTTGTAAACCGACACGGATTTGGCCGCCGTCGACTCCCGCTCGAACCGGGCGATCACCGAATCGAGCAACCCTGTGATATCGCCGGGAGCGAGCCGCAGATGCTGCGGCCGCGCGAAATCCAGAAACCTGGTGATCAGCGAGTTGGTGCGGTCGACTTCGGTGGCGATATAGCCGGCCATCTCCTTAGCAATCTCGTTTTCGCGAGCCACATGACGTCCCAGCAATTCCGCCGAGCTCTTCATCGTTCCCAACGGATTGCGCAGTTCATGCGCCAGTCCCGCGGTCAACTGGCCCAGCGCCACCAGCCGCTCCGACCGCCGCACCTCCGCCTGCGCCTCCTGCAAGCTCTGATTCGTATCCGCAAGCTGTTTGGCCGTCGCCTCCAGCGTGAGCGTTTTCTCGCGGCTGACTTTGGCGAGCTGATAGGTCAGAAATCCCACCAGAGGAAACCACAAAAGCTTCAACACCAGCTCCGGGTATTGATCCCGGTCGATCACTGCATACGTCCCGCCCTCCGCCAGCGCCCGATGTTCCTCGATCTTCAGAAAGACCAGCCAGCAAAGGTTCACCCCGCACGCCGCCAGCGTGGAATAGACCGTCCCTCGCAGGCCGAAACTGGTAGCAGCCGAAATCACCGGCAGCAGGGGGAGCAAGTAGAAACTGCTGGTAATCTGCCCGCTGTCCCAGATGACGCCAAAACATAAAGCGAGCTCAATGACAATCGCGAGGATCGTGCCGAGCCGCGCTTCGAACACCTTCACCACGAACAGCGCGATCAGCAACGGCCGCACCAAAGGTCCGGGAGCGGGGATGGTGCCCCAATTCACCATCAGGCTCGCGACAACGATCAGCGTCGCGAACAGCAGCAGCCATACCAGGTCTTGAACGCGGAGAAAGGGGCGCTGGGAGGGAGGCACTCGCTGGATATTTTAGCGCGCGGAAAAAGCGGCGATTTCCGAAAGGCCGCCGCTATTTCCCGGATTGAAACAAGAGCGGAGCCAGAGTCTCCAGATTTCGCCTCCACAAAGGCCAGACATGCGCGTAACCGGGAACCTCAACGTCGGTGAACGGAACGTCCTTCGATTTCAGCCAAGCCTTGAACTCGCGGTTGACGTTGTTCAATCCATCATCCGTCCCGCATGCGATCCAGAGCAGTTTGAGCTGTGAGCCGGTCTTCGCTCCAACGCTCGGGAAATTCTTTTCGAAGTCCGCTGTTTCCATCGATTGCTGGCCGCGCCCTCGTCCGCCGCCTTGACCCTGCGGCGCGGGAGCAGCCGCGCGAGGCCACATCACAAACGCCCCGCTGAAAGACCCGACGTAGGCGAAACGATCCAGGTAATTCAACCCGGTGAACAGCGATTCGGCCCCGCCCATCGAGAGTCCGGCGATCGCGTGCTGATTGCGGTCCTTCGATACGTGGTACGCCTTCTCCACCTGCGGCATCACTTCCTCGATCAGCGCTTTGGAGAAATTCGGAATCATGCCGGGGCTCATCGCACCCGTGGTTCCATTGGCCGTCCCGTAGCCGAGCGTGTTGACCATGATCATTGGCTTGGCTTTCCCCCGATCGATGAGATTGTCCAGTATCGAGTTGGCCGCGCCTACGTTCAGCCAGGATGCGGCGTCGTCGCCCAAGCCATGCAGTAGGAACAGCACCGGGTAAGCTTCGCGCCGGCTCGGATCGTAGTTGGGCGGCGTGTAAACGTAGTAGTCGCGAGCGTCGCCGATGATCGCCGATTTATAGAATACGTGCGTCACGCTGCCGCGCGGCCCGTCAGCCGGCTCCCAAGGCATCCCGCCCCCCACCACGACCATGCTCTGGCCCGCATTGCCATAGGCGGTCTTCATCTCCG
>JASHRP010000216.1 GCA_030037375.1 Bryobacteraceae bacterium
TTTCCAGAACGGATCGCCCGCCAGGGGCGACTTGCCCTCCGCGGCAAGCGCATGGCAACCCGCGCAGCTTTGGCCGAAGGCCGCTAGTCCTCGCGAGGCTTGCGCCTCCGTGTAGACGCCGTCCCAGACCGTCCGGCGCGGAGCGGTGTTCTGCCCATTCGAGAGACTCGCCGCCGCCAATGCGATCCACAGAAAGCCAGTCGCGCTCCGCATGTCCCGCCCAGTGACTACGGCTCCAGCGAGGCGGTGTACGATGCGATAGCGATCATGTCGTCTTCGCTCAGGTTTTTCACCACCTGCTTCATCAACGCGCCCGCCGTGCTGCTGTTCGCGCCGATCTGGAAGTTGTACAACTGGCGCACCACGTAAATCGGATGCACGCCCGCGATGCGCGGCACGTCGCCGAGGCCTTTGAGTCCCTCGCCATGGCAGGTCGCGCAAGCGATGGTCTTGCCGGCGGCTGGTTTGGTCACCAGCGCTTCACCCTTCTTGATGCTTCCCGGCGGCACGTAGGCGATGAAGCCCGAACGTGGATCGCGCATTTCCACGCGCTCCGGATCCTGCGGCATGGTGATGATCCGGTTGCCGATCGGTTCTGTTCCGCCTGTGGGCAACGGCAGCCGCATTCTGCCTCCATTCACCCAGCTCTTGGGCACCGTGTCCGCTTCCACCACCTTGTACCAAACGATCGGCTTCAACGAAGCGAACCACTCCAGAGCCTTGTGCATTTCCTCGTCGGGCAATCCGGCCGCGATGTTGTTCATGCGCGAGGCCCGCTGTGAGGCTTCCAGCTCCTTGGGATCTTTCCGCACGCTGGCTTTGAAATCCTGCATTTGGCGCAGCATGTAGTTGATCGGAAGCCCGGCAAGCTCCGCCGATTCCGGATGCCCCATGCCCGACATCAAATGGCAGGAGCCGCAGGCCTGCGCCTGAATGCCCGTCTGAACGACGCGCGGCAGCGGACCGTGCTGATCCGGGAACCAGTCCGGCGGATTGAATTGATCGTCAATCTGGGCCTGCGTGTAGGATCTGGTGCTGCCAGGCAGAGTCTTAGGGGTGTTGTTGGCAGCGGAAGGGGGCGCTGGATCGGGCACGGGATAGGCCCACAGAAGGCTCTTTGCGGTTTGCGATTGCGCCGCCGCGAAGGCAGCGCCGAAACAAAACGCCAGAGTCACTTTAAACGGGCGCGTTAGTGATTTCATAGAGAGCCTCCGGGGTATTCTCTCACAACGGAATCGCTGTGGAACCCGCGGGCGCCCACATGTCAGTGCTTGCGCTCGTAGATCGCGTCGCCTTCAGCCGCGCTCAGTATGAAATGGGTGACGGCGCCGGTAGAATCCAGGAAGAATTCGATTGTCGCCGCCGTCGAATCGAACCGGGTTTCCGTTTGAGGGACAAGCGGAAAGTCCTTCATATAAAGCTGACCGTGGACCAGGCTGACGATTTGGGTGGGACCGAAAAAAGCCGAGGTTCCAGGCGGCCCTTCACGGAATTTATATTCTCCGGTGTACTTATCGAGGACAGCCGGGCTGGGCTGAGTTTTGGCTTTCGCCGTCGACACCAGATGCTGCGTATCCCGTTCGTTCTCGTTGCAGACGTATTCCAGCAGGTCCGTGTCCGCCGCGTAATGCACCGCGAGCGAAATGGTCAGCGGACGGACGAGCGTTTCCGGATCGTCATAAGTGAGCTGAAGCTGCATATGCCCGAAGTCCACGCGATGGAATCTCTCCGTGACCTTCAGACGCTCGGAATGGGGATGGCCGACCATATCCAGCCAAGTCTTGTCATTGAACCCCGCCGACTCGACCACCATCGTGTCTCCGTCCCAATGACCGATCGAGTACCCCATCCAGGTCGGGTTCGGATCCTTCGGAAGTTCGCGGCCGTCTGTATAGATTTGGCGGAAGCCGCTGAGCTCATACAATAGCGCGATCACCTTTGGCGACTGCATGATGCGGTAGAGCCGGGTCGAACCGGCGGCAAAGATGGCGGAGGGACCGGCTGGGAGACAATGCGTGACCGGATTGTCTCGCCTCAAATCGGCGGCGCGCTGCAGGAACAAGGCCTCCGCGGCGGGGCGGAAGATTCCTTCGTCTTTCACGTCCTGGATTACGTCGAAGCGATACGGGCTGGCCTCCGGCTCCCACAATCCGGACAGATCGGGCTTGCCATCGGGCGTTCGGGGAACGGGTGCGGTGAGGTTCGGCTTCCCGTCTGGCGTGCGAGGCATCCCCGGCTCGTGGAAGTTAAGCCACTGAGCGCTCAGCGAAGCGGATTGGACCAGCATCAGGGCCAACGCGATCGCGAATTTACCCATGGTTACTCCTTCCCGCTGCCCCATTATATATAGCCGAACACTGAACGGGACACTTACCAGAACGGTTCTTCCGCGGGCACGAATTGAATCGGAACTGCGGGAATGAAAGTGCGCAGCCAGTTGCCGAAATCCTCCATTCCTGCCTGCTCCGAAATGACATGTCCCAGCATGATCACGCCCTTCGCCACACCCAGCGAAGCGGCGTCCATCACGTACTCGATGTTGTCGAAGCCGCCGTCGGCTTCCTGCTGCTCGCCGCCAATCACGACGTCGACATCGGGTGTGATGCGCGGAGTCGCGTATCCGGGGCCGATCAGGATCTTGCTCACCTTTGCCTTCGGATCGCCCACGCAGCGCAGCGCGCGTGCGCCGCTCGATCGTTTTACCTGGGCCGCCAACTCACCGAAGGTGGTTTCGGGAATGACGATCACGCCGGGGCGCATGGATACACGCTCAGGAGCTTTCAGCCCCGCGGACCGAAGCTCGCCCACCACCGTGTAATCGGGCGTCGACGCGTGCATGTTGTCGTGATCGCGCCAGACCACCATGTCATTCTTCAGAATATATTCGGTCTTGAGCTTGTAGAGCCGGTTTTCGGTCAGGTCCTTGGTGTCATCGGGGTCGTTCCAGAAAGTGTCCTCATGCGTGATGATCATGTTCAGACCAGCCGCGTTGGCGCGCTTGAGCATGTCCAACGTGGTCATCATCGTGGTCGCGATGCCCTTCACTGTCACGTCGGGATTTCCGGCCTTGAAGGTGTCGCGCCGGGACCGGTCATTCCACGGGATGGTGTGGTTCTTCTTGATCAGCTCGACCACTTCACGCGCGGTCATGATGGGCTCCGATTCATGCCGGCCTCCAATAGGGATCTCCCACGCTGATCCATTTCGACGGCACTGTTTTGACGATGGTCTTCACCCATTCCGCGCAGAGCCGCATTCCAGGCTCTTCGGAGACGACGCGTCCGGTTGTCACCAGGGCGCGCTTCTCACCGGCGGTGAACATGTCCGCGGCATAGTGAGTGTTCTCCCATTCGCGCACTTCGCCGGCGACGATCATGTCGACTTCGGAATAGCGCTGCCGCATTGTCGCGGGGGTCATGGAGCCAGGAAATAGAAGAACGCGGCGGATGGCCGCATTGCGGTCGCCGACGGCGCGGAGACCGGCGCGAAGGTTTAGTTTGCTTCGGATCGAGGCGACGGTCGATGCCGCAGTGACCGGCGGGATGTCGTAAAGGGAATCGTCCCGCTTCACGCGGTGCGCCGACCAGCCAAGCGCGTTGGCAAGCCCGGTGACCATATCGTCCGCTTTACGAGCCTGCCAATGATCGCGCAAGCGGAACACGACCAAGCCGTTCTTCTCGATGAATTCGCGTTTCGCTTTGATCACGGGATCGTCCGCGGCGAATCCGCCTTGTCCCCGACCTATTGGCGCTTGACCATCGGCGCGAGCGTAAAAAGTAGGCTCGTAAGTCAGGATCAAATTGGTATTCGCCTTGACGGCCTGCTTCAGAACGTCGAGCGTGGCCATCGCGGTGGTGGCGATTCCTTTGACAACGGTCGAAGGGTCACCGGCCTTGAAACCATCGGGACCAGTCGGCGGCCAATCGCCGCCAATCGCCGTCTTTATTCGCTTGATAACAGCTTCCGCCGTGAGCGGTTCCGCGCCTATTAGTGGGATCGCGCTGGCGGTTCCGGCGATCAGCGCGAATCGCCGCCTCGAAATGTCCGTACGGTTCACTTGAATTCGCGTTCGGCGAAGGCAAGGAAATACGGCCAGTTCGGATTGGGCGTGTGACCCGCGCTATGCTCGCGGAAAACCAGATCGCCGTTAAGGATGCCGTGTTCGATGGGCGGGAATACATCCGTGCCCAGATCCTTCTTGCCGAGCAGACGGTAGACCGGCCCCGCACCGACACCCGCCATGAATGTGCCGCGCGCATCCACCCAGGCATCCGAATGTCCGATGTCGATCGCCGGATCGACCAGGTTGCCGGCGCTCAAGAATACCGGACGCGGCGCGCACATAGCGATCAGTTCATGGGAGTCGACAGGCAGATCGCTCCACTTCAGCGGCCCGGCATACTTCAAGAAGTTGCCGGCCATCCAGTGATATTCGCTTTCGCCCGCCACGTTCTCCACGAGCTCGCCGAAATTCCTGCGATGCAGCTTCGCGCCGCCTTCACCCGACGAACTCACGAACGCGATGGCGATGCGCGGATCGTAGGCCATGCTGACGACGGCAGCTTTGCCATAGCGCGAATGACCCTGAATCGCGACGTGCTTCGCATCGACAGATTTATCGGTCTCGAAATAATCCATGGCGCGGTCCGCGCCCCAAGCCCACGCACGGAGCGCGCCCCAATCTTCGGGCTTGCGCGGCTGACCCTTATTGACCAGACCGATGATGCCCTTTCGAAGTCCCGCACCGTTGTCGGCCTGAATGCTGCCGGGGTTCAATTCAGCGAAGCCCCAACCCTTGGCGACTACCTGCGCTTGCCAACTCGGACCGGGCTCCGAGCCTTGTTGAGATGGCGAAGTCGCGGACGGTCCGGCTGAACCAGCGGCGGGCGCTCCGCCGAAGACCATGATCACGGGCACCGGACCTTTTGCGTTGGCCGGCGTGCTGAGTGACAGTTGAATATCGACCGTGATATCCGGATACGAGGAGTTATCGACGTGCCCCACCAACGTCTTCGTAACGATCGGAGCGTCCCCCACATGCTGGTCAGCCGTGTTGGTAACCTCCCATTTGACCCCTGGAATCGATTTAGGAAGTCTTCCGTACACTTCGCGATCAAAGTCCTCGACGATTTCGGGTCGGCGTTGGTCCCACCACATCTTGGCGCTGGTCACCTTCTTCCCGTTCTTCAGCGTCAGCGGGTCCGGCAGATTCGGGTAGGGATTCGCTTTGGCCTCATCGTAATTCGTTTCGCCGAGCACGCGCGCATTCACCCCGGGCCGCAAGGAGGCGATGTGCAGTTGATCCATCATCTGCTGATGGTCTTCTTTGGTGGCTTGCTGAGTCGCGAGCTGTTGCGGATTGGGCTGGCCACGCCCCGCAGGGGCCGCGGCCGGCGCGCCCGAAGGAGCGGGCTGCTGGGCGTTTTGGAAAGCGTGACTACCGAGAGGGAGCAGCGCAACAACAACCGCCGCCGTGCCCACCGTCAGCCCATTAAATCGATTGTTCATGTAATCCTCACGCCTCAGTTTGCCGGATCGGGTGGCG
>JASHRP010000217.1 GCA_030037375.1 Bryobacteraceae bacterium
CAGCAGGTGAGGATTTCGGGATTCTTGTTGCCGTTGAGGTTTATGAGAGATTCGTGGAGGCCGCGGAAACTGGAGCCGGGATTGATGGCGCAGTATTCGAAGCCGAGAGATGCGATAACTTCGGCCATGAAATCTGAACCAGGACGGTCCGTGGTGTAGACGTCGACCTTGGGCGGAGGGCTGGTCTCGCGAGCGGCCTGCGCGGCGGACGGCAGCGGGGTCTTGGGCGCCTGAGCTTGCACTTGCTGCGCTTGACCGAGTTGAGGTTTCGCGACTAGGGCAGCCGCTCCGGCCGCCGCGCCCTTCAGGAAATTACGCCGTCCCGTTTGAGAAGCCTGACGAGATCTCTTCATGGAGTGCTCCTTGATTAACGCTCGATATATTTAGCTTGACACGTTTACCAGCCGACACGCGGGTGCGGCGCGTCGGGAGTTTTGACCTTTTCGGTAACCCAGGCATTGACGACATCGAAGACCTGCTTGCGATTGGTTTCGAGCATCATGAAGTGCCCGTTGCCTAGGACGCCCTTTCCTTTGAGTTGGAGATCGGTGGCGTCGCATCCGGCCTGCTTGAGGAATGCGGTGACGGGCGCGCCGCTTCGTCCGCTGCGCTCGGCAGTGAGGTAAGCGATGGGGATGCCCTGGAGGTTTTTGAGCTTTCGCGCGGGGTCCTTCTGCATTTTGTATGCAGGGGCTCCGTTCGCGGCCGCGACATCGACGGTTGCGAATTGGCTCGGATCGGTGACCGGAGGATCGTAGACCAAGGGAAGTTCAGACAAACCGTAAGCCGCGCCCTGCATGAATGGCGTCGCGCCCGCGCCTTCCACGTTCACAATGCCTTTCACCAACTGCGGACGCTCATTCGCCACCAGCCAACTGAACGGTCCGCCGGCCGAATGGACCACGATGATCGAAGGCCCAATGCGGTCGAGCATCTCCGCGCCAGCCTTGGCCCACAGCTTGTGCATCGCTGCATTGTCGGTGGGCGTGGAGTTTTGGCCCGCTTGGAATTGCATGATGTGCGGGTCCTTGTCATCCGCTGAGCCGATCCAGCGGCGATTAGGATCCTGCGCGCCGCGCTGAAAGTCGGGGACGACGCTCGCGTAGGTGAAGACGGGACCGATATCGCCGAGCGAATCCTTGAACCAAGGCGCGCGGCCTTGGCCGGGACGGTCCACTATGTATGTTTTGTAGCCGGCCTGGACGAAATAGTGCCCCCATCCGGGTTCGCCGTCGCCTCGGCCGAAATAATGCGTGCCCTGCCCTCCGCCGCCGTGCACCAGCACGACGTTGTAGGAGTGCCTGACTTGCTGCGGAATCAGGTATTGGTAATACATCTGGCCGACCAGGATGGTGCCGTAATCGACCTTCTTGGTTTGGAGGCCGACCCAATGGTAGCCCTGGTCGTAGAGCTTCAAGGAAGCGGACTCCGCGCTTTTGGCCGCTGGCTTGGGCTGCTTGACGGAGGCTTTGTTCGGGAGGGTGACGTTCTTGTTCAGCCAGTCGAGGATGGGCCGGAGCACCTCGCGATTGTTCTTCTCGAGCATCATGGCGTGGCCGTTGCCGTGGACGCCGTGGTCGGCCAGGCGGATTTCTTCGGCGCGCACGCCGGCCTGCTTGAGATAAGCGACCGCGCCGGGAACGGGCAGCACGAAGGACGCTTCCGAAGTGACGAAGGCGATGGGGCAGTCCTTCCAGTTCTTGAGCTGGTGCGCGGGCTCCTCTTGAATCACATAAGGACCGATGCCGAGCTTGGCGTCTTCCGGCGTGGGGTCGATGCGCTTGGTTTTGATCTCCGACGGGTCCTTGACGGCGGGTTCGTATTCGACCGGAAGATTGATGAGTCCCCAGCTTCCGCGACCCTGAAACGCGTTGCCGCCTGCCCCTTCGACCACGACGATTCCTTTGACCAGCTTCGGCCGGGCTTCGAGCGCATAGAAGCCGAAGGGTCCGCCAGCGGAGTGGGTCATGAATATCGCCGGGCCGATTTTATCGAGCAGCTCCGCCGCGTTCTTCTGCCACACCACGACCTGCGATTCCTTGATCGCTCCCATGGCGTTGCCGAACGATCCGCCTTGCGAGGCCACGAGCTGCTGAAGCTCGGGCGTATCGATCGCGCCGGTGCCGGGCCACTGATTGTGAAGATGCGCGTTGGGCGCGATGACGCCGCCACGGCCGGGCACCTTTGCCCGCTGCGGCGTGAATTGGCTGGAGATGCTTTCGAGCGTCTGCGCGCGCGGGCTGCCGCCGTGAAGATCGGGATGAAAGGGCGAGCGGCTATGGCCCGGGCGGTCGACGATGTAAACGCGATAGCCCTCTTCGAGGAGCATGGTGGACCAGCCGCGGCGGCCGTCGACGGTGCCCATCCAATCGAGGCCAGAGCCTCCGCCGCCGTGAATCAGCACGATGGGGAACGGGTGCTTGACCTTCGCCGGAATCTGATATTCGACGTACATCTGCTTACCGGAGACCACGGGCGAAGTGCCTCCCGGCAGAGTGATGTTCTCGACGCCGACCCAGAAGAAGCTCCATTCGGCGATATCGAGCGGCGCGAGCTTCGCGGCCTTGGCGGACTCGGTTGTGGCCGCGCTCAGCGAGCCCGTACCGGCAAGAAGCGCACCGCCGGCGGCGAGCGCGCCGAAGTCGCGGCGAGTGATGCCTCGATGTGTATCGGGGGTCCGGTTGCGGGAGGAGGTCTTCTTGGAAGGCATTGGACTTACTCCTTGTATGCAGGCGGTTCCGTTCGTTATTGATATCACCTTTGAACGGGGAAAGTCCAGGGTATCGGGAGCTTGTTCATTTGTCATGCCCAGATCAAGCCCACTGGCAGGTTCGTGATGGGTTCCAGCTTCTGCCCGGTGCTTGCGTTTCAACAACTTGCTGGGTTCGTCTCGCAGAAAAACTTTTTTGCGGGCGAGCTTTCGCGGGGGACGGATTACGGCGCTGAGATGAGGTTGTTGGCGTGAGCCCATCACGGTTGAGTATGCCGGCGGAGTGGGCGGCAGCCTATCGGGATTGAAGAGCAAATATATGTGGATGTGGGGAATTTAGGCGCCTGAAGGGTTGGAATTATCGCCTCTTGATCGGGATGGATGCAGGCGCCCCTCGGCCACGGGTCGAACCCTCGCGAGCGGAAGCTCAGGGAAGGGTCGAAGAGCGGGCGAGGCGCGCGTGTGGTTTGACGAGCGAAGAGTCCGGCTCGGCGAGAGCGTTTGAGTTAGTCGATTCGCGGCCGGCGCGTGCGTCAGGACGGCGCGTCGCCTAGCTGTTTCCGAGTAGCGCGTCAGAACTAAGCCGCTGGCGCGGCGGACGCACGTGCGTGCGTGTTTGCGAGGTTGAAGGGGAGTAGCTTCGTCGCAGAAAGGAGTCTTTCTGTGACCAAACTACGACAGCGCATGCTGGAGGAACTCCAGCGGCGTAATTTCGCTCCCAGTACGATTCGCTATTACATCCGCACCGTACGTGACTTCGCGGTGCACTTCCACAAGCCGCCGGATCAACTGGGCGTCGACGAAGTTCGCCAGTTCCAACTGCACATGCTGCGAGATCAGAAGCTGGCAACCGGAACAGTCGAAAACCGCATGACCGCTCTCCATTTCTTTTTCAAGAAGGTTCTCAAGCGGCACGATCCCGAGTTATACGACATGAAACTGACCAGAGTGCCGAAGAAGCTTCCCGTGGTGCTCAGCCCAGAAGAAGTCGAGAAGCTGATCGCGGCCGCGCCCAACCTCCGCTATAGAACCATCTTGCTGGTTTTGTACGCCACGGGCCTGCGGCGGGCCGAAGCCGCGCGTTTGAAGATCGCCGATATCGACAGCCAACGCATGATCATCCATGTCCATGAGGGGAAGAACTCACGGGATCGTGAACTCCCACTGACGCCGAAGTTGCTCGAAGCGCTGCGAGCGTACTGGCGAGCCTGCAAAGTGAAGCCCAAGGTTTACTTGTTCCCCACACGCTTCAAGACGACCGAGGAAGAGCGGCCGGTCTCAGACAAAGCGGTGTGGCACGCCTGCGTTGAGAGTGCGCGCCGAGCGGGGCTTTCCAAGCGCATGGGTCCGCATACGCTGCGGCATACCTTCGCGACCCACCTCATCGAAAACGGAACGGATCTGCCGACGCTGCAGCTCTTGATGGGGCACCAGAAGCTGCAGGACACCACCTTATACGTGCATCTCTCTCGGCGGCACCTGCACGCCGCTGTAAATCCCCTGGAGCGTATCCACATCTCCGGCCTGCCGCAAACGCCGCCGGAGGATGGCGGTGGCACGGCCGCGGTTTGAGATCGCTGACATTATCCGCAAAGCCGACGCTCGCATTTCCAGCCGCTATCGCGAGTCCTTGACTTGGCCTCAAGTGAAAGTGCTCAATGCGATTGTGCGCTGCCGGACGGCGGCGCTGGGCGGCCATCGCGATCAATGCACAAGCTGCGGATATCAGACGATCTCCTATAACTCCTGCCGCAATCGCCACTGCCCGAGGTGCCAGACTAATGCGCGTGAGAAGTGGCTTGCCGCGCGGCAACGGGAACTGTTACCCGTCGACTACTATCATGTGGTTTTCAGCGTGCCGCATGCGCTGGTTCCGCTGATGTGGCAGAACAAGAAGGTCCTCTTCCGGCTCCTGTTCGAGGCGAGCGCGGAGACGCTGCTGAAAGTCGCATCTGAATCCAAACATCTTGGCGCTGAGATCGGCTTCTTGAGCATCCTCCACACCTGGGGCCAGACCCTGCAGCGGCATCCACACATCCACTGTGTTGTGCCGGGCGGCGGGCTGTCGCAGGATCATAAACAGTGGATCCGCACGCCGCCTCGATTCTTTTTGCCCGTGAAGGTTTTGAGCCTCGTCTTTCGTGGAAAGTTTGTGGCCGGCCTGAAGCGCGCTTTCCGCCAGAGGAAACTCGTGTTCTTTGGTGCATGCTTTCCACTGGCAGAGGAGAAAGAGTTCAACACCTTTCTCCGTACCCTGTTTCGGGAAGACTGGGTGGTCTATGCCAAGCCGCCCTTCGGAGGTCCCGAACATGTCTTGCATTATCTGGCTCGCTACACGCATCGGGTCGCGATCTCCAACCATCGGCTTGTCGACGTCACCGCCACCCACGTCACCTTCCGCTGGAAGGACTACGCCCATCACAGCAAGCAGCGAACGATGACCCTGACGCACGAGGTCTTTCTGCGCCGCTTTCTCGAACACGTGCTTCCGCGAGGGTTCCCCCGTATCCGCTACTTCGGCTTTCTAGCCAATCGACGACGCCATTCCTTGCTGCCCCTCTGCCGAACTCTGCTGGCTGCTGCACCCGCAGCAAACGTGGCAGAGGTTGCCGAACCGACAGTCCAGCACTGCCCTCGTTGTCAAAACCTCATGCGGATCGTCGAGTTTCTAACCGCCTCGCAGGTTCTTAGTGCAGAGGCTCGCCCAGTGGAGGTTCATGACACATCGTAGCCTGCGTGCCAGTTCTGACCATCCGGCTTGCTCATGCGCACGCCTAAGACAGGTGTGTCTGCATCGCGTGCGGATTCGACTTTCCTTGCGCCGTCGCATGCCAGACTCAGCTTTTCCGCCGGTCTTCACCCGAACTCTCCGGAGGCCCGGCACCCTGACGTCCGGCGCTAACCCGAGTTCTGTTGTCCCCAGTGCTATTGAAAACCCATAGTTTGAAGCATTCCGGCGCACGCGCCAGCGGCTCACTTCTTACGACTTTATCCGCAGTGCCCGGCGGTCCACTTCAGACTTCGCGCCCGGCCGTTCCTCGCCGGGCACTCCCGATAAAGATCTAGCGTCAAAAGATCTAGCGTCACTCGGACACAATGCGAATTTCGACCCGCGAAAGGATCGAGCCAGTTTCGGCTTACGTGTTTTCCCGGAACTTTGAGATAGAATCGGACAAACGCCATGGCTCTCTCCGCCGGGACTCGTCTGGGACCTTACGAGATCCTCGGGCCCCTCGGCAAGGGCGGCATGGGCGAAGTCTGTCGGG
>JASHRP010000218.1 GCA_030037375.1 Bryobacteraceae bacterium
TCACCAGACGGTCGATGCCGATGCCTTCGCCGCCGGTCGGCGGCATGCCGTAGCACATGGCGCGAAGGTAGTCCTCGTCCATGGGCTGCGCTTCTTCGTCGCCGGCCGCGCGAAGCGCTCGTTGCAAGTCGAAGCGGCGATATTGTTCCTGCGGATCGTTTAGCTCCGTGTAGGCGTTGCCGAGTTCGATGCCTCCGGCGTATATCTCGAAACGTTCGACAAACGCCGGGTTGTCAGGCTTATTTTTGGAAAGCGGCGAAACCTCGACGGGATAGTCGTAGATGATAGTCGGCTGAACCAGATTCGGCTCGACGCGCGCCTCAAAGGCCTCCATCAAAGCGTGCCCGCTGAGAGACGAATCCCCCACTGCCTCACGCATGGAGAGACGCCGCATGTTGCCGAAATCCAATTCCATTCCTTGATACGTCACCACGGCGGATCCCGTCACGTCGATGGCGGTTTGTTTCAAAAGCTCCACCGTAAAATCCATCAGACCTTGATAGTCGGTGTAGGCCTGATAAAACTCGAGCATGGTGAACTCCGGGTTGTGGCGTACCGAAATCCCTTCATTGCGGAAGTTTCGATTAATTTCGTAGACGCGCTCCATGCCGCCCACGATCAGGCGCTTCAGATACAGCTCCGGCGCGATTCGCAGATACAGATCCATATCGAGCGTGTTGTGATGCGTGACAAACGGGCGGGCGGCCGCACCCCCATAGAGCGGCTGCATCATCGGCGTTTCGACCTCGACGAAGCCGCGCTCCTCAAGCTGCCGCCTTAAAGATGAAATCATGCGGGCGCGGGCGCGAAACACGCGCTGCGAATCGGGATTCGCGATGAGATCGAGATAGCGCTGACGATAGCGCAGTTCGACGTCCTCGAGGCCGTGCCATTTCTCCGGCATGGAGAGGAGGGTCTTAGATAGGAAGAAGAGCCTCTCGGCGTGGACGCTCAGTTCCCCGGTCCGAGTGCGGAAGAGATAACCCTCAACACCGATAATGTCGCCCAGATCGAGAGCCTCATAAAGCGCGTAGTCCTTGTCCGAAACAGCGTCCTTGCGTACGTAAACCTGAAGCTTTTCGCCCATCTGCGCCAGATGCATGAAACCTGCTTTACCCATGCGCCGCATGGTTTGAATGCGCCCCGCGAGCAAGACGCGCGGCTTGTCGCGTTCGAGTTCGGGCGC
This sequence comes from Bryobacteraceae bacterium, assembly GCA_030037375.1. Taxonomy (GTDB): domain Bacteria; phylum Acidobacteriota; class Terriglobia; order Bryobacterales; family Bryobacteraceae; genus Palsa-187. Next base: position 1,187 of record JASHRP010000218.1, read on the forward strand.
TGCGGCCGAGCCATATGCCTGAAGAATCTGAGGAATCGTATGGGTGAAATCGAAACGCTGCCCGTAAGGACGGTAGCCCAGGGCCGCGATCTGCGCGGCGCGGGCAAGACGTTGTTCGAACAGGTTGTCTTCTAGGGACATTTATATAGAGTAGCGAGCCCGCAAAGGGTGCGCGGGCATCCTCAATGCGATACGGCAAGCAGCCCGCGCGCTCCGTTTTGCGGGCTGTTACTCAAAAGAGCGCGCGTTAGCGGCGGACGATGACTTCGCGGAGGTGATCGCGCGTGAGGAAAAACTTTACCGACTGAAAGTCTTGGAATAATTTCTCAAGACTGCGGTTGTTGAAGAACTGCGCCGGCTGGCGCCGTCCGCGGGCGGCGAGCTGGATGGTGTGGTGATCGTGAATGCGGAACGAATAACTGGGAACGGTTTCCGCGCGTTCCTCATTATGGAAGACAGCAAGCAAGCAGGCGCCAGGACGCAGCATTCCATGCAGACGATTCACTACCACGGCAAGCAGCGACGGCGAGAGGTATTCGAGAACGTCCCAGACGAGAGCCCCGTCGAAAGCCTCCTCCGGAAAATCGAGCGCAGCCCGCATGAAGGCGTCCACGGCCCTAGGATTGGACTGATTCTCGTAAAAATCGCCTTGGCCGAAACATTGATCCAATTGCATCAAAAAATCGTCGGAGTAGAGACGATGACCGTAGTTGGTGATGAAGCTGACCGTCCCTTGATTGGCTCCCGCCAGATCGAGGATCGCCATCCCGGAGCGCTCTTGCAGCGTTGAGCAGAACTGATCGAGTCCGTTACTGTTCCGTGTATCCAACACCTACCGCTGCAAACCGGATCAGTGTTTCTTGTCGCCGGCCGAGGCCGCAACGGCGGGCGTGGGCGACGGCGCGGCGGCTGCGGCCGCGGCGGAAGGAGCAGCGGCAACCGCCTGAGGCTTCGGCGACGGAGCGGGGGCTGGACGCGCTGCTTCGGGACGGACGATGTCGATATTGCCCTTGAAGTACGCGCCATCTTCAATCACGATGCGAGCGGTTTTGATGTCGCCCACCAGCTTCGCTTCCTTGCGGATATCGATCTTGTCGGTCGTTTCCACATCTCCATGAACCGTGCCGAGCACCACCAGTTCGCGAGCCTTTACGCTGGCGCGAACCTTACCGTTCGGTCCGATGGTGAGGCGATGTTCCTGCAGTTCAACTGTTCCCTCCACCTCGCCGTCGATAGTTAGATCCTCGCGGCTGAAGATCTGTCCCTTCACAATTACGGATTTGCCGAGAACGGCGGTCCGTGCTGCGTCATGATGCGGCTCGCTGGATCTGCCAGGAAGCGTCGACATGGGGATTCCCTCCTTTGCAAGCTCAGACGGGGCCGGCGGACCAGACACAGGCCTGGGGACCAGCTCCTCTTCTTTGCGGCGGTTCCAGACAGACATCGGAGCGCCTCCTTATGGATAAAATGCTGAACTTTACTATCCTACTATGGCCGGGAGGGCGGAGCCACTCGATGCCGCTTCGATGACGGCTAGAATGAAACTGTGAAGCTGGCCGCTCTATTTGCGACCTTGGCAACGGCATCCGCAGCCTGGGGCGCGCTGGATATCTTCCCTCTGAACCAGGTGCGCGCGGGACAGCACGGCGTCGGACGGACGGTTTTTTCAGGTACACGCGTAGAGGATTTTCAGGTCGAAGTGCTGGGTGTGCTCGAGAACATCGGCCCCAAGCAATCGATCATTCTCGCGAGGCTGAGCGGAGGGCCGCTGGCGGACACCGGCGTGCTGCAAGGCATGAGCGGATCGCCGGTCTACCTCGAAGGAAAGCTGGCTGGCGCGGTCGCGCTGGGGTTTACCGACTCGAAAGTAGCGATCGCGGGCATCCGTCCGATCGAGGAAATGTTGGGTGTCGCGCCGCAGGCTCCTGGGACGGCGATAGCGTCCGCCCCTCCGCGAGCCAAATTTGCGAGCGGCGGAATGAAGCTCGAGGAAATCGCGACGCCGCTCGCCTTCTCGGGATTCACCGCCGCCACAATCGACCATTTCGCGCCTCAACTCCGGGCGTTGGGGATGGACCCGCAACAGGGGGTTTCGGGCGGCGCGAATCCAGGCGAGAAACTAGGCGATCCGAAAACACTCGAACCAGGATCGATGATCAGCGTGCATATCATGTCGGGCGACATGAACGTAAACGCCGACGGCACCATCACGGCAATAGATGGCGAAAGGATTTATGCCTTTGGGCATCGATTTATGGCTCTAGGTCCGACGGATCTCCCATTCGCCAAGGCCGAGGTGCTTGCGCTTCTTCCGAATCTGGCGAATTCGTTCAAGATCTCGCAGGCCACGGAGTGGATGGGCGCGATCACGGCGGACCGGGACACGGCGATCTCAGGCTTTGCGGGCCGCAGCGCCGCGCTGGCGCCGATGGAGATCCGCCTTGGGACGAACGGCTTCCACATGAACGTGGTTCAGGACCGCGTGCTTACGCCCATGATGGCGCAGATGGCCGTGTACTCGACCCTCGATGCGACCCAGCGTGCACAAGGCGCCGCTTCCTACGCAGTGAAGGGACGCGCCGAATTCGAGGGCGGCGGGACGATTCGTCTCGATAACGTATACAGCGGCGACGCAAGCATGCCGGCGATCGCGGCGCTGGGCGTCGCCACGCCGTTATCCTACGCGATGTCGACCGGTTTCGACGCACTGCGATTGAAGAATCTCACGCTGGATATCTCACCCGCGCCGGAGAATCATCAGTTGCAAATCGCGGAGGCTACAGCTCCGAAACAGGCCCGGCCCGGCGAAGACGTCGACATCAGTGTGACCCTGACCGCGCAGGATGGCGCGCAGACACTGAAGAAGGTCCGTTACCGCGTGCCCGTTGGCGCGCCTGCTGGGCCGCTCTATTTCACCATTGCCGATGCGTCCTCGGAGAACCTGCTCGAGTTGCAAAATGCGTTTAGCGCGCCCGCCCGGTCGGCGGCGCAGGTGCTCGATCTGCTGAACAAAATTCGCCCCAATAGTAGCGCTTACGTGCGAGTCTGGCGGACCGACAGCCTCTACACCGTCGAGGGCCGCGATTTGGCGAACCCTCCCGCGTCGCTCGCGTTGATTTTGGGAAGAGCGCAGCCGGGAGCGGCGAACACCGCGAATACTCGCGGCACGACAGTTACGGAGATCGAAATCCCGGCCGGCGACAATGTGGTGAGCGGCACAAAAACAATTCAGGTTGAGGTAAAAGAGTGAAGCGTCTGGCTCTCGCGCTGGCCGGCGTGCTGTGCCTTTGGGCCGCGACCACGCAGGTGTGGGAAACCAACGGCTACACCGATTTCGCGCGCGGCCGATTTTCGGGCGTCTCGATTACCTACGACGGCAAAGTGATGCTCGGGCTGTCGCTCTCGACAGTCTTCGATTCCGGGCAGGCGGATATTTGGAGCGCGGCAGTTGCTCCCGATGGATCGGTATATCTCGGCACTGGAAATCAAGGCCGTCTGTTCCGGGTCGACCCGAGCGGGCAAAGCTCTACAGTATGGACATCCGATCAGCCCGAGATCTTCGCCGTCGCGATTGACTCCAAGGGAATCGTTTACGCGGGCACTTCCCCGGATGGCAAGGTCTATCGGATCGAGAACGGTAAGGCGAGGGAGTATTTCGCCCCGGGTGAACACTACATCTGGGCGCTCGCGGTCGCTCCGGACGGATCTCTGATGGTGGGAACCGGCGACGAGGGCAAGATCTACAGAGTTACCCCGGCTGGCCAGGGCAGCGTTTATTACGAAACCGGACAATCGCACGTCACTTCTCTCGCGTTCGATGCGCAGGGCAGGCTGCTCGCCGGTTCGGAGCCGAACGGAATTTTGTACCGAGTGACCGGGCAAGGCAAAGCCTTCGCGCTCTACAAGTCGAGCCTGCCTGAAATCCACGCGATTCTGCCTGCGCCGGATGGAGGTATTTACGTCGCGGCCATGGGCGGCGGCGTAGCGAAGCGAGCTGGCGCCGCGGCTAGCGCAATCACGTCGACAACCAGCCCCACTGGAGCGGTGAGCACAACCGTGACAGTCACCGAGCAGGAGAACGGGATCAATCCGGCTCCAAAACTCGAAACTCCAAAACCGCCTGCTCCGAGCGTGCAGGCAACGGTTGTGGCCGCGGGTACGACATCGGACACCACGACAGACAAATCGTCGCTATACCGGATTCGCCCCGACAACGGCGTAGAGACACTGTGGACCTCGAAAGAAGAAAACATCTACGATGTCGCTCTTCAGGGCTCCTCGGTACTCTTTCTGACCGACATACAAGGGAAGATCTATCGGCTAGAACAAGCCAGCCGCGCCACTTTGGTCGCGCAGACCAACCAAGGCGATTCCACTCGTTTAATCGCAACCAATCGCGGACTCCTGGTCGCGACCGGCAATCTCGCAGAATTGCTGCGTCTGGACACCAGCGCGAACGCAAGCGGATGGTACGAATCTCAGCCTCACGATTCAAGCTCGATTGCAAAATGGGGAACGATCGCCTGGCATGGCGACACACGAGGAATCGCATTCCGCACGCGTAGCGGCAACTCCGCCCGGCCGGATGACACCTGGAGCGACTGGTCCGCGCCGATCACCGATCCGGCCAAAGCGCAAATAGAGAGTCCTAACGCTCGCTACCTGCAGTGGCGCGCCGAGTTCAGCGGAAACGGAGGCGCACAGCCGGGATTGGACGATGTGACCATCGCGTACCTGCCGCAGAACTCGGCTCCGGTGGTGAAGGCGATCGTCGCGACCGGCGCGCCGAGCACGGGGAAGGCACCCACCACGGATGCGCAAACCATCGGCCGCGGCGCAGGAGAGCAGGTCCAAATCACCTGGCTCGCGGAAGATCCTGACGGGGACAAGCTGACCTACAGCCTCTATTTTCGCGGCGAAGACGAATCGGCGTGGAAGCTCCTGCGCGCCAACATCAGTGACATGAGCTATTCGATGGACGGCGAGACGCTGGCGGACGGGCGTTACTATTTCCGGGTCGTTGCGTCCGACCGGCTTTCGAATCCGCCAGACACAGCACGCGAGGCGGAGCTCGTGAGCCCTCCAACGTGGATCGGTAACACGCCTCCGCAGGTGACCTTGACTGGTGCGGCCCGTTCCGGAAGCGCCTTCCAAATTTACGCCGACGCAGCCAGCCGCGGCCCTGCTCTGCGACGCTGCGAATATTCCGTCGATGCCGGGCCGTGGACTCCCGTCGAAGCGGAAAACGGCGTCACCGATTCACCGCGCGCGCGATTCCTCATTCGTGTCGCGAACCTTGCAGCGGGCGAACACATGATTTCGGTCCGCGTGATCGATGCCGCGGGAAACTCCGGCGTGGCGAAGTTTGTGACGCAATAGCCCCGCTAACGTTAATCAATTAGGTTTGGCGCGACATCAGGAACAGGAACATCAGGAACAGGAACATCTCAACGAAGCAGATAGCCGTGAGCGCCAGCGCAATCCCCGCGGCGATGCGCCAGGCCGTCTCTGTTGCCGGGCGCGCCAGGCGAGGAGTCCCTGCGACGTAAGCGACCGCGAATCCCGTGATGACCCCGCCGATATGCGCGGCGTTGTCCATGAACGAATACCCGATGAGCGCCGGCAGCACTCCCATGGCGAGGCCATACAGGACCCATCGCCCATAAACGCTGCGGACCATGGCCCCATAAGGCGTACGGTCTCGAACACCGATGGCTAGCATCGCTCCGATCAGGCCGAAAATCCCCGCGGAAGCGCCAATGGAGGGAACGGCCGGGTCCCACAAGGAACTGGCTAAGAATCCGCCGACCGTGGATAGAAAGTAGAAGACCAGATACCGGCTGGTGCCGTAGGTTTGCTCGACGTGCACACCCAGATCGAACAACACCCACATGTTCATGCCGATGTGCAGGAGGCTGGCATGAAGGAATCCGGCCGTGATCAGGCGCCAATATTGTCCGAGCGCGAAAACCTCGAACTTGCCCCCGAAATCGATTAGCGTGCGGGTGTCCACGTCGAATCCGCCGCCCGGCGCCGAGCGCATGCTGTAAAAAACGGTGGTGAGGTATAAACCGAGATTGATCAGCATAATCACGGCCGTTGTGAACCGGTAATGCGGGATCAATCCGCCCAGCACATCGGCGGGAGCGCGCTGATCCACGGCGCGCGGCCCCAAGCGCAGATCGCAGTACGGACAGACTTTGTCGTCGGTTGTGATGAATGCCCGGCAGTTCGGGCACATGCGGCGTTTATCCACTGTCATCAATTGTACTGGTGCGGCCCATCAACTTGTGTCGATTAGTCCTGTGCCAATGGGCCGTGGCATGCAGGATTGACCATTGCTACAATCTAAGGACTCCTTTGGACGCAGGCTCGCATGCCGCACACTGAGCAGCAGTTACGCCGGGACATGGTCCGCATTGGCCGGATGATGTCGGAAAAGGGCTGGCTCGCCGCCTGCGACGGAAATTTATCGGCGCGTTTGCCCGGTGACCGCATTCTGGTCACTCCGGCTGGCGCATGCAAAGGCATGCTCGAAGAAAACGATCCGATCGTCTGCGGGCTGGACGGAAAGAAGATCGAGGGGAGTGGCCGCCCCAGTTCCGAGATCCACATGCACCTGACGGTCTACCAGATGCGTGGAGACGTCGGTGCGATTGTCCATGCCCACCCTCCGTTTTCCACGGGATTTGCGGCAGCAGGCCGGGAGTTGAATTTGGGCCTGCTTCCGGAAGTGATTGTCGGATTAGGATCGATTCCGCTGGCCCCCTACGGAACGCCTGGCACTCCAGCTCTGGGCGAGAGTTTGCTTCCCTATGTCGAGCAGCACGACGCAGTGCTGCTGGCCAACCACGGGGCGGTCGCATGGGGCGAGGAACTGATGCAGGCGTTCTTCCGCATGGACAAGGTTGAACACTTCGCGCACGTCACCCTGGTGGCTGAATTACTCGGCGGAGCTAAGGCGCTGCCGCGGAGCGAGATCGAAACGTTGTTCGCGGCCCGGGAACGCTACGGCATCAAATCCCGGACCCGCTTCGAACAGGGAAGTCCGATTGCGGCCGAAGATCAGCCCGATGTCGGGGAAAAGCTCCAAATGACGCGCGAGCAACTGATGGCGATCATCGACGACGCCCTGAAGCTTCGCGGAGTCTACTAGCCCGCGCTCGAGCGCGACTTCCCGAGCTCGACATGGCTTTGATTGCGGCTTTCGACTACGTCAGTTTGCCTGCGTGAACGCCGGACCCGGAAGACGAACAAATAGCCAGCGAGTATGCCGCCTAGCACCAGCTTGAGTCCTTCCAGCCAGCCATAAAGCTCGCTCAGGACGTAGACGCGCCGGACCAACTCGGGGGTCGCATTGCCAGGCGGGAAGTCCGTGCCGCGGCCTCGCAGCGAGAGCTCCGGTGTAACGGTCAAGTGCGCAAACGCCACGGTGATCAGCATCAGGCCGCAGAGCGCCAGTGGCAGCACCCGGCGCTGAGTTCCGAAGAACAGGCATATCGCCACCAGCGAACCCAAACCGAGTTGTACTAACTCCCATTCCTCCGTGTACCGGCGGTTTTGCTCGGCGGCCTGATAGCGAAGCAGCAGCCTAAGCTCGGTTTCGGCGCCGAGTTTCTTCA
>JASHRP010000219.1 GCA_030037375.1 Bryobacteraceae bacterium
CGCGGTGGTGATGTTGGCCCTGGCTGCCTGGAGATCCGGCCGGCTGCTCAGCGCTTGCTCCACCAGCGAATTCAACGGCGGAAGATCGTCCGTCGCCGGGACGGTAATCCGGTCCAGGGTCACAATCTGCGCGGCGGAAAGCGCCGGATCCATCGGTCCCGTGCGGCTGATGGTGTTCTTGAGCTGCACTTCGTCCTCAAGAAGACTCGCCCGTGACGCCGCCACGTCGTTTTGCGCGGACGCCACCTGCGACGCCGCCGTGGTCACGTCCAAGGGCGATAGCGCCCCGAGTTCTTCTTGCCTGGCGGTGTCTTGGTAGAACTGTTGCGCGGTATCATAAGCGCTCTGCTTGGCCCGCAGGTCTTCATAGTCGGCGGCCAGCGCGTAATACTGATTCAACACGCTGCTCACCGTGCCGATCACCTGATTCTTGAAGTTGAGATCGGAGATCTGAACATTGATCTTGTTGACATTGATGGTCCGTGCGCCCACGGCCTCGCCGAAACCGCGCAGCAGATAGTACGTCACGGACAAAGAGAGGTTGGGCGCAGAAGTCGGATTCAACGTATCCGTCGCGGCGTTCTCCTCCAGGTAATGATCGCTATAACTCAACGAGACGCTCCCGCCGCTGACGAACCCCTGCTGGATAGAAATGTTATGAACATGCGTCGCATCCACCAGGGTGGTGGTGATACTTTGCGTGGCATTCGGTTCCGGCGTGGTGGTGTGGCTGAAGACGCTGGTCTCCTGAATCAACGGATCGAGAACCTGCGTGATCGGGCCGATCTGCGAGATGGTGGCGTTGCCGCTGGTCGCGCCGCCGCCGTTGCCGTTTCCGCCGGCGACGCCCGCCGCGGCCTGGCTTCCCGCTACGCCTTGGCCGCTCGCAACCGACCCCGCCTGTCCGGCCGCGCTGGGGACGCCCGGCAGCGCACCGCCGGCTTGAGATCGCTCCAGATTCCAGATCGCGAGAATCGGATTATAGCGCGCAGATTCTAAATCGATATTGTTTTCAAGCGCCAGCGCGACGGCGTCTTGCGCGGTCAAGTAGAGTATCCCCGCGCGAATCAAATCGCTGAAGCGCCCGCTATTGTTCAGCCGCACGGGCGGGACCGCGGGCCCTAAATAGGGCCGCAAGAACACCGTCGTTTGCGGGCGGACGGGCTCGATCGAGGCGTCCTGCGCGCGAAGCGCCGCCGCCAGGCAAAGGCAACAAAGAAATCGGCGGATCATCGCGTTTCTCCTTGCGCCGCCGCGCCGGGCACGGGCTCGGCCGGAGGAAGATCGGAGGGCAGGGTTGAGGGCCGCGACACCTTCCCCGCTAGCGCCTCATCGATCGAAACATTGTTGTTCTCGAGCGTCGTTCCCATCGCCTGGTCGAACGAGATTCGGGCATGCGTGTAATTCGCCAAAGCTTGAACTTCGGTGCTGATTGCGCTGGCCAGGTCGCGCTGGTCTTGCACCACTTGATAGGAGGTCGATGCTCCCAACCGGTACTTCTCTGAATCCGCGTCGAGGGTTTGCTGTTGCAGCTCGCGCGCTTTCTCCGACGCGTTGTAGCGCGCGCGAGCCTGTTGCAATCCGATCACAGCGTTCTCCACGTCCACGCGAACCTGGTTCATCGCTTTGCGCAGGTTGAGCTCATTCTGGCGAATCTCCAGCAGGCTGGTGGTGTAATCGGCCTGCGCCGCGCGGTTGCGCAGAGTCACGTTCAGGGAGATGCCCGCCGAATAATTCGGATAATTGCGCTGGAAGATCTGGGAAAGGAAGTTGCCATAGCCGCCCGCGAAGGCCAGTTCCGCGGCCAGCGGAGAGGTTGCCTGACCGGCTAGAGCGTTGTTGGTGAACTCGGTGAAGGCTTGCAGTTGCGGCTTGAGCGAATTCTTGATGCCGACCAGGTTCAATTGGTTGCTGTCGATGTTGACCTTGTCTGTGCGCACTTCGACGCGTTTGTCCGTCGCCTGCTTGACCAGATCGTCCAGCGGCTTCAGGTTATCGGAACCTGGAATCGCGATCTGGTCCAGCGGGACCACCCGCACGTTGGAGAGATTCGCGCGCGCAATGCCGTCGCGCACCAGAGCGTTCTTCAGAATTGTCTCTTGCTGCAACAGGTTGGTCTGCGATACCACCAGGTCCTGCTGGCTCGAATAAACCTGCGCCTCCGCGCGCGTGATCTCGATCTCCGCCAGCGCGCCCAGGTCCACTTGCCTTCGATTGTCCTGCAGCAGTTGTTGCGCGGCGTCCACCTCGCGCTGCCTCGCTTGGACGTCCTCGCGAAAACTCACCAGGTCCCAGTACAAATTGAGGACTCCGGAAACCGTGGCGATCAACTGCTGTTCGAATTGCAGATCCATCACCTTCACGTTGTTCTTCTGCACCCGGATATTGCGTCCGTTAACCGAGGCGCCGAAGCCTTGCAGCAGGTTCTGCGTGATCTGAAGATCCAGGTCGCCAGCCGTGTACGGATTGATGTTGTAGAACTGGCTATTGACTCTGGTTCGCGAGCTTAAATAAGTGAGTTGCGCGCTCAACCCGAATACCCAGTTCTGCTGATATTGGGCCTGGTACGTCTCGGTACCTTGGATCAGCGAAGTAGTGCCTGTCAGAAACGTGTTGCTCTGCGGACTGGTGGTGTG
>JASHRP010000220.1 GCA_030037375.1 Bryobacteraceae bacterium
GTGAGAGGAAGTTCGAAAAGGAGACGACCGAGAAAGGCGGCTGGCATCGCCTGGAGCGCAGCTACGGAACGTTCGAACGATCCTTCATGCTCCCGGAGACGGTTGATGCCGAGAAGGTGAAGGCCGATTACGTCAACGGTACGCTGACGGTGACTCTTCCGAAGAAAGAGATCGCGAAGCCCCGCCAAGTCAAGGTGGAAGTGAAGCATAACTGAGGGCCAGGACCCTTAAGAAGGGAAGATTTGAGTGATTCGCGGACGGGAATCCCGTTGGGTTCCCGTCCGTTTTGTTTTTTCAGGGACAATAGAGGTGGATTATGAATGCGCTCAAAACGGCGCTGTTGCTGGGACTGCTGAGCGTCCTGGTGCTCATCGCCGGTGAGATGATCGGAGGCCAGACGGGCCTCGAATACGGCTTAGGCCTAGCCGTGGCGATGAACGCCTTCAGTTATTTCTTTTCCGACAAAGTGTCGTTGATGACCTACTCGGCGCAACCCGTCTCGCCGCAGGAGCATCCGCAGGTCTACGCGCGGGTCGCCCCAATCGTCCAAGGTCTCGCGCAACGCATGAACATTCCAATGCCGAAGCTTTGGCTGATTCCCGATCCGTCGCCGAACGCATTCGCAACCGGGCGAAATCCTCAGCACGCCTCCGTGGCATTCACCGAGGGAATCCTCAGCCTGATGAGCGATCGTGAGTTGGAAGGCGTGGTGGCGCATGAGCTCGGACACGTTCTGCATCGCGATATTCTAACCAGCTCCGTCGCCGCGACCCTAGCCGCCGCCATCACCTTCCTCGCCCGCATGGTGTTTTGGTTCGGGCCTCGCCGCGATGACGACGAAGAGGGCGGCATGTGGGGCGGCATTCTAATGATGTTTCTCGCGCCCATAGCCGCGGGGCTCATCCAACTGGCGATCTCCCGCTCCCGCGAATTCGACGCCGACGCTGCGTCAGCCAAATACACCGGCAATCCGGACGAATTGATCGGCGCGCTTGGCAAGTTGGAGCGAGGCGTCCAGCAAATCCCAATGAACGACGCCACTCCCGCCACGGCGCACCTGTTCATCTTGAACCCATTCTCCGGAGGCGGAATCACCCGGCTCTTCTCCACTCACCCGTCCACCGAAGAGCGGATCGCGCGACTCCAAGCCATGAAGGGTGACGCGTATCGTCACATGCGGAGTTGATCGCTAAATCTTCGTCCGCGGCGTCTTACCCGCGCGTTCGCGTCAATCGCAAAGCCGCTGACCGGGCAGCTAGCGGCCATCCTTGGCTGTTCTCGAGCGACGTCATCGATCGAGAACACGCAAATCCCGGCGATCCCGTTATCGTCACCACGGCCAACGGCCGAGCCATCGGTGTTGCGCATTTCAGCTCGACTTCGCAAATCGCCCTCCGCCTTCTCTCCAATCGTGTCGAACCCATCGATCGCGAATTCTTTCTCCGCCGCCTCACCCACGCCATCGGGCATCGCGAACAAATCGTCGCAGATTCGAACGCCTGCCGCCTGGTCTACTCCGAAGGCGATCTTCTCCCCGGCCTGATCGTCGATCGCTACGGTCCCTACCTAGTCATTCAGACTCTGAGTCAAGGGATGGAGCGCGCCCGCGATACCATCGCGCATTGCCTTAACGAACTCTTGAAACCCACCGGACTACTGGCCCGCAATGACGCTTCCGTGCGCCGCCTGGAGGGCTTGCCATCCGAAACAATTGTTCTTTCCGGCGAAGTTCCCGACCGAGCCTCCATCCATCTGAACGGTCTCACGCTCGATGTCGATCTTCGCGCGGGACAGAAAACGGGAGCCTATCTCGATCAGCGCGAAAACTACCTGGCGGCATCCCGATACGCCCACGGCCGCATCCTCGATTGCTTCACCTCCGCCGGCGGCTTCTCGCTCCACTGCGCCGCGCGAGCCGAATCCATCGAAGCCGTCGACTCCTCCGCGTCGGCGCTGGCAATCGCCGAATCGAACGCCCGCGCCAACAACATCTCGAACATCCAATTCCGCCAAGCGGACGTCTTCGATTTCCTGCCGCATTTAGATAAGAAGTACTCGATGATCGTTCTCGATCCACCCGCGTTCACCAAATCCCGCAAACAGCTCGACGAGGCCGCCCGGGGATATAAGGAGATCAACCTCCGAGCGTTAAAAGCTTTGCACCCAGGCGGTGTCCTTATTACTTGTTCCTGCTCACATCACTTCAGCGAAGCGATGCTGCTCGAAACCGTCGCGGCTGCCAGTCTCGAAGCCGGAAAAACGCTGCGCGTGCTCGAGCGCCGGACACAGGCCGCGGATCATCCGATTCTGCTCACAGTACCCGAGACCCATTACCTTAAGTGCTTGATTCTTCAGATAGTAGAACCTTAGGTTTTGCAAATCCTGGCTCCGTTGCGGTATCTTAACCGAAGTGTCTCCCCGCTCCGGGGGCCCATCTTTTCTCTCAATTTTGGAGGTTTTCTTGAGAATGCAGTTGACCCCGTTGTCGGCCGTATCGCGGCGACTCGCGCCACTGTTCTACATCGCTATGTTCGCGTTGATGGGTTCCATCCCATTGCGGGCGCAAGGCGGCGAAGCGGAGTTGAAGCTGCCTTCTCTCGACGTACCCTTCCTGAACGGAGCCGTCGGCGGCCGCACGCTGCTGTATATCGGCTTGCTGGTCAGCGCGCTGGGCTTCGTGTTCGGGCTCGCGATGTACACGCATCTGCGCAACCTGCCGGTGCACAGCTCAATGCGTGAAATCTCCGAGCTGATCTATGAGACCTGCAAAACCTACCTCACCACGCAAGGCAAATTTCTCCTGATCCTGGAAATCTTCATCGGCGCGATGATCGTGATCTACTTCGGGGTCTTGAGCGGTATGCCTGCGTTCCAGGTGCTGATCATTCTCGCGTTCAGCCTTATCGGCATCGCCGGGAGCTACGGAGTGGCGTGGTTCGGCATCCGCGTCAACACCTTCGCCAA
>JASHRP010000221.1 GCA_030037375.1 Bryobacteraceae bacterium
TCGCGCCATGGGCGGGACATTACAACGAAGAGGCGGCGCGTCTGATCGCGGCTTCCTACCGCGGCCACGTGGACAGCCAAATCAACGATCAATACCGGTCGCCCCAGGGCGCGCTGCGGTTTCTGGTAAATATCGTCCAGTTTCCGGGGTGCGGAATGTTCTTCGCGCCGGCCTCGTTCGCCGCGCGCGACCGCAAAACGGGCGAGTTGTGCGGCATTTCGCTGGCCAGCCTGATCGCTCCGGATGTCGGCCACATCACTCAGATTTGTGTGGCCCCGTCGCATCAAGGGACCAAGCTCGGCTATGAACTGATGCGGAGAAGCATGGAGGCGCTGGAGACGCATCGTTGCCGTAGCGTCACCTTGACGGTCACGACGGCGAACGAAGGCGCGCTGCACCTTTACGAACGCATGGGATTCCGCAACAAGCGCGATTTCGCGGCGTACGTGTGGGACATGGCGTAATCGCGGTGCCGTAGAATGGTGTTCATGCGTTTGTGGTGGGCCGCACCGGCTCTGTGCGGACTGTGTTGCGCCGCGCTAGCCCAGAAACAGCCGTTCACCGCCGACACGCTGCTCAAGATCCAGCGCATCTCCGATCCAGCCCTGAGTCCCAATGGACGGTTAGTGGCTTTCACGGTGACCACTCCGGATCTCGTGAAGAACACGAAGCCCGAACAGATTTACGTGGTCGGGATGGAGGGGGGCACGCCCCGTCAACTTACCCAGGACGGCACGGTGAACGAGAGGCCGCGATGGTCGCCGGATTCGCGCCAGATTTATTTCGTTTCGAATCGGGGAGGGTCCAGCCAGATTTGGGTCATGGATGCCGACGGGCGGAATGCGCGCCAGGTCACGCATTTTTCGACCGAGGCCAGCGGCGAACTGGTATCGCCTGACGGCAAGAAATTGGTATTCCAATCGAGCGTGTATCCGGAATGCAATGAGGACGACGTCTGCAACAAGCGCGCGCTCGACGAAGAAGCGCAAAACAAGGTGAAGGTGCGGATTTACACCTCGCTATTGTTCCGGCATTGGACCGAGTGGCAGGGAAAACGGCGGCAGCATCTGTTGTCGGTGAACGTGGACGGGACGGATGTGAAGGATTTGACTCCGGGACCGCGGGACGTTCCGCCGTTCTCACTCGGCGGTCCGGACGATTACGCGATTTCTCCGGATTCGACGGAGCTGGCGTTCGTGATGAACTCCGATCCGGAACCGGCGCTCAGCACGAACTCCGACATTTACACCGTTCCGATGGAGGGCGGCGATGCGAAGAAAATCACGATCGGGTTGGGCGCGGACAATTCGCCCTCGTACTCGCCGGATGGGAAGTACTTGGCGTTCCGGTCGCAGCAGCGCGCGGGCTACGAAAGCGACCGCTGGCGTTTGATGGCGCTGGAGCGCGCGACCGGGAAAACGTCGAATCTGACGGAAGGCTTGGATCGATGGGTGGGCAGCTTCACCTGGTCGCCCGATTCCACGCGCATTTTCTTCACCGTGGAAGATCGCGGGCGCACGGGATTGCAAATGGTTTCGGCGACCGGCGGAGGGCTGCGCAACATTATTTCCGGGCCTTCCAGCCTGGATGACGTGCAGTTCACTTCCGACGGACGCACCATGATTTACTCAGAAGAGAGCGGATCGCGGCCAGCGGAGATTTTCCGCGTCAATTCATCCGGCGGAAACTCCTTCGCGCTAACGCATCTAAACGACGCATTGCTCTCGCGGGTGCAGTTGACGCCGCTCGAAGAAATGTCGGTAGAGAGCGTGGATCGCACGCGAATCAGCGCGTTCGTGGTGAAACCTCCTGGATTTCGCGAGACGGAGCGATATCCGGTGGTGTTTCTGATCCACGGCGGACCGCAAGGCTCATGGGGCGAGGACTGGAGTTACCGCTGGAACGCGCAGGTGTTCGCGGGAGCGGGTTACCTGGTGGTGATGCCGAATCCGCGCGGGTCGACCGGCTACGGGCAGAAGTTTATCGACGATATAAATGGCGATTGGGGCGGCAAACCATACGACGACCTCATGGCGGTGGTGGACGCGGTTTCCGCGCTGAAATATGTCGACCCGGACAAGATGGCCGCCGCAGGCGCTTCGTATGGCGGTTACATGATCGATTGGATTTTGGGGCACACCACGCGGTTCAAGGCTCTGGTGTCGCATGACGGCGTTTTCGATTTGCGAAGCATGGCGGCCTCGACTGAGGAGTTGTGGTTCCCGATCTGGGAGTTTCACGGAATGCCCTGGGATAACCCGGATATGTATGCGAAGTGGTCGCCGAGCTACTTCGTGAAGGAGTTCAAAACGCCCACGCTTGTGATTCACGGCGAGGAAGATTATCGAGTGCCGATTTCGCAGGGCTTGCAGTTGTTCACCGCGCTTCAGGTACAAAAAGTGCCGTCAAAGCTGATCGAGTTCCGGGAAGAAGGCCACTGGGTGCTGAAGCCGGCCGATAGCGCGCAGTGGTACCGCGAGGTGCTGGACTGGATCGCGGAGTGGGTGCAGAAGTAGTCTTAGGGCGTCGCGCGGCGGGGCAGCCGGAGCTCTTCGCTAGAATTAGGTTCGTGTGACTTTCTTCAACATCGGTTTGCCCGCCGACCTTCGGCTTAGCCTTCGCGCCCTCATTAAAAATCCCGCGTTCACCGCCGTTGCCGTGGCCATGCTCGCCTTGGGCATCGGCGTCAACGCGACCGTGTTCACCGTAACCGATGCCGTGCTGTTCAAAGGATTCCCGCTGGTGCAGCGCAACGACCGGCTGCTGTATATCAGCAACGGCAACTGCTGCATCTCTTATCCGGATTTTGAGGACGTCCGCAGTCATGCAAAATCTTTCGAAGGGATGGGCATCACGCACGGCACTTCAAGGGTACTCAACGACGACGCTGGCTTTGCCGAGCATATTGACATAACCGAAATCAGCTCCGACACCTTCACCACCGTGAAGCAGCGGCCGATCATTGGCCGGGACTTCGTTCCCGCTGACGAGGTCACCGGCGCGGCTCCGGTAGCAATCCTGAATTACGGATTTTGGCAGCGGCGCTACGGAAAGGATCCGGGCGCTGTGGGCCGCGTGGTGCGGATGAACGGAGTTTCCACCACAATCATCGGAATCATGCCGGAGGGATTTTCGTTTCCGCAGACCACAGACGCGTGGTTACCGTTAGCGAAGACCGCGGAGGTGATGAATCGTGAAAACACGGACACGTGGTTCGCGTTTGGCCGCGTGGCGGATGGGGTCGGCATCGAAAGTGCCGAAAGCGAAGTCCGCGGTATCTTGACGAGAATCGAGACGGCATATCCGGCGAACCACAAGGATTACCATCTGACGGTGCAGCGGTTCTCCCAATTCTTTATTCCGAACGCTGCCATCTTATATGGATCAATGTGGGGCGCGGTTGGATTTGTGCTGCTGATCGCATGCGCGAATCTGGCCAATCTGTTACTGGCTCGCGCGATGGGAAGGTCGCGCGAGATTTCGGTGCGGATCGCATTGGGAGCGGGACGATGGCGGATCATTCGCCAGTTGTTAGTCGAGAGCCTGATGCTATCCGGGCTCGGAGGGCTGCTCGGATGGTGGCTCACAACCTGGGGCGTGCGTGCCTATGCGGCGGCGATGGCCCGAAGGGAATCCTGGCTGGTTCTCGACTATGCCATGGATCGGCGCGTCGTGTGGTACCTTATCGCCATCTCAATTGGCACGGGAATTTTGTTCGGTTTGGCGCCGGCTCTTCGGCTTTCGAAGCTAGATGTGAACGTCGCGTTGAAGGATGGAGGACGAGGGGCGACGAGCGGCGGACGGTCCAAACATTTCTCGGCAATTTTGGTTAGCGGCGAAATGGCTCTTGCGGTGGTGCTTCTGGCGGGGGCGGGCGTGATGATCCGAAGCTTTCTCAAGATCCACAACGCGAGTATGGGCATCAACCCGGACCATGTACTCGCCGGCGTGGTCTATCTGCCGGACTATCGTGATCCGACTGCGGAAGCTCGTCAATCGTTCTACGATAGGCTGCTCGCAAGGCTCGAGGCACTGCCGGGCGTCGAATCGGGCGCAACGGCGGAGGTTCTCCCAACGTGGGGTTCGCCGAAATTTCCGTACGAGCTCGCCGGTGCGCCGCCGAACGAGTACGGAGACCGGCCGAAAGTCTCCGGCGTGCGAATCGGGCCAGGGTATTTTCACGTGCTCGGAGCAAGCGTGGCTGCCGGCCGCGAGTTCACGGATCGCGACGGTCCGTCGTCGGTTCCGGTGGCGATCGTCAACCAGCGCTTCGCGAGCGAGCACTGGCCAGGACAGGACCCGCTGGGAAAACGCTTCCGTCTGTTCGATGGCACGACGCCGGAGCCGTGGCTGACGGTGGTGGGCATTGCTTCGAATATCGTTCAGAACGACAGCGCCAGGCAGCGGATCGATCCGGTAGTGTATCGCCCATACCGGCAGAACTCCGGCGGCAACGAGTGGATCTTTCTAAAAACGCGGGTCCCGTCCACGACCCTCATGAACGCATTCCGCCGGGAAGTGGCAGCCGTCGACCCCGACCTTCCAACCGCCGGTCCCTTCGATCTACAAGAACACCTGGAAATGTTTTGGGACAGCCGCTTTTACGGGAGCGTGTTCTCGATATTCGCCGCGATTGCGCTGTTGCTGGCGTCGATCGGCTTATATTCGGTTGTTGCG
>JASHRP010000222.1 GCA_030037375.1 Bryobacteraceae bacterium
CAAGCGCGGGTGGAAATTCAAGAGTGAACGTATCGAGCGATCGCGCGGAAGCATGGTCGTCCACGTCGTCCCAGTGCACGCCAGGCGTGTCGGCGAGAACATGAGCTTCAAAGAGCGCGTAGAAGTGGGCATGGACCTCGGCGGCATCTCCGTCGTGAGAGTGGACGTGCTGGAACGGCGCTAAGGCGAGAGCCACCAGCAGACTGAAACTCGTCTGAAGAACTACGCCCTTGCGCACGATGCCCTTCATCTGCGGCCGTTACTCCCAGTTTCGAACCGGGTCGCCGCCGCGGATTGAACCTGCGCGTGCAACTTGTCGAGCGGCGGATCAATATAGCCGATCCCGCGACCGGCGCAGGCAATCGAAGCCCACAGAACCATGGAAAGAGCCGCGGCTACCTTCGCGCGCACCGGGATCTCCGGCGACTTATCGATCTCTGCGGTCCTGTAATAGACCGTCCGTCGAAAATACCAGCCGTGCAGAAACATCAAAGCAAGAAGCGTCAATTTGAGGCGGAAGAAGATATTGTAATAATACTCCTCGGCCTTTGAGCCGAGCATCAAAATCCCGCAGGTCGCGATCACAATGAGTCCGATTCGCTTCGGTACCCTGAACTGGCTCACAACATCCGAAACGGAGCGATCAGTCATTGCCCAGCCCAGAAGGCGCAGGTTCGTGAAGAGCACCATCCCTCCGAACAGGGCGATACCGAGAAGGTGCGTCGACATCACGGCTGGATACACATACCAAGACATCCGCAGCGCGGTAAAAAACGCGGTGGCCTGCGCCCACTGAGCCAACGATAGGATCATGGGAGCGCCTTCAGGCTGAGGCCTTGGTTGATGAAGGCGAGAAAAATCCCGCCGAAGATCACGGCTGCCCACAGGACGAGGGATGTGCATGCGATCGCCCTCGAACCCTGGTCCGCCAAGACGGCCTTGCGATGAAGCGTGTAATTAAAGATGATCGCTAGCACTAGGAAAACCATCTTCGCGTCGAAGGCAACGTTCAGATAGTACATATCGGGGTCCGAGGAAAACAACAGCAGACCCGAGAAGATCATGACGATGATGCCGGCCAGCGTCCAAGTTGACGTGTCCCGGTAGAGTTGGCTCGGCGTCTGGTGGCGCATGCCCCAATCGAGTAGCCGGAAATCCACAATCGCAATCGTGCCCAGCGAGAAGGCAAAGCCGATAATGTGAATACACTCCAGGATCGGGAACGACAACTCCGATTCATTAAGTGGGTTCTGAATGAACATTAGCAGAGCTTCTTGTCCGCAGAGAAGACTATCCTGAACCTGCGGATCTTAGTCGGGCTAAGCCGAGAGTCTATCATGGAGCCTCGAACTTCAAGCCGAACACAAGGTCACTTCGAGGTCACTGACCGCGCCAAGTTAGTCTGAGACCGCAAGTTTGCTTCTTTGGCCTTGAAACCTGGATTCTAAAGACAGTACACTTGGTCGGTTGTTAATAAACTAAGGACGAAGCCGAGTGGTTTGGGGGCTTCTATTCCACACACAATCGCCTCAGACGGAAGTGATCGCGGGCCTGCTCAGGGCGGTCTTGGTCCTCTCTGCGGTTGTCTTCGCGATCGTCGCCGGTTTGGTCGGCGTGAGTTTGCTTCGAGGCCGAACAGCGGGCTCGGAGCCGGACCGACCCGGTAGTGCTGCGCGCCGGGCACGGATCGAAGCCGCCTGGACCATCACAACCACGGTGGTTTTGGGCGTGCTGTTCCTCGCTACGGTCCGGGCCATGGCGCTGATCGATGCTCCGCTCGACCCGAATCAGTCACCCGATCTGGTCGTGACAGGTCACCAATGGTGGTGGGAGGCCCGGTATCGGAACGGCGCGGTGACGAGCAGCGAAATCCATATCCCCGCCGGGCGGCGACTGCTGGTGCGAATCAACTCCGCCGACGTCATCCACGATTTCTGGGTCCCCGAACTTGCCAGAAAAATGGACGCGGTACCCGGCCGCGATGGATACATCTGGCTGGAAGCGAATAGGCCGGGAAGGTATCAGGGCACGTGCTCCGAGTTCTGCGGAGCGCAGCATGCCTGGATGCACTTCGTTGTGATCGCTGACACCGGCGCCGACTTCTCGCGCTGGCTGGAGCGTCAATCCCAACCGGCCACTGCGCCATCCGAGGGCGCAGTGGCGGAGGGGGCGACTCTGTTCCTCTCGAAGAAGTGCGGAGACTGCCATTCTATTTCCGGGACGGCTGCAAAAGGCGGAAACGGACCAGATCTCACGCACATACTAAGCCGCGAATTCCTCGGCGCGGGGATTTCCAAGAACAGTCCCGAAGCGTTTGCTTTGTGGCTGACGAACCCTCAAGCCGCGAAGCCCGGCAATCGCATGCCCGACGCACACCTCTCCAATGCCGAAGTTCGCGCTCTGGCTGCCTACCTGGGGACTCTTCAATGAACGTCGGGAATTGGATTTCCAGGGTCGATCACAAGCACGTCGGATTGCTCTATATCTGCTCCGCGTTGTTATTCTTTCTGATCGGTGGGATGGAAGCTATGGCTCTTAGGGCGCAATTGGCGATGCCCAATCTGAAGCTGCTAACGCCCGACCAGTACAACCAGATTTTCACGATGCACGGGACCACGATGATTTTCCTCGTGGTGACGCCGGTTCTCATTGGGTTCGGCATTTACCTGGTCCCGCTGATGATCGGCGCGAATGAGATGGCATTCCCACGCCTCAACGCTTTGATGTTCTGGCTTCAACTATTCGGCGGCCTGCTGCTTTACGTCAGCTTTGCCATGGGCCAGGCTCCCTCCGCGGGTTGGTTCAGCTATGCGCCCCTGAGCGAAAAACCATTCTCTCCGAGCAGAGGATCTGATTACTGGGCTTTGGCCCTGCTGCTAATCGGATCGGGTTTGGTCGGGGCGGCGATCAATCTGGTTGTCACCGTCGCGACTCTGCGCGCGCCTGGCATGACCATGCGCCGTCTTCCGCTGTTCGTGTGGATGACCACGGTCAACTCTTTGATGATCGTATTCGCGCTTCCGGTATTGATCGCATCCCTGATCATGCTGTTAGCAGATCGGCTTCTTGAGGGGCGTTTCTTCGATGCCGCCAATGGAGGCTCTCCTCTGCTGTGGCAGCACTACTTCTGGATTTTCGGGCATCCGCAGGTCTACATCATGATCTTGCCTGCGTTCGGGATGATCTCGGAGATCATTCCAGTTTTTTCGAAAAGAGCAATCTTCGGCTATACCTCGGCGGCGCTCTCTACGGTCGCCATCGCTTTCTTGAGCTATGGCGTCTGGGTGCACCACATGTTCGCCGTCGCCCTCGGAACAACATTCATCTCAGTATTCGCGGCTGCAAGCATGTTGATCGCGGTGCCGACCGGAGTGAAGGTCTTCAACTGGGCCGCGACCATGCTCGGCGGTTCCCTCCGGCTTACAACCTCGATGCTCTTCGCCATCGCATTCCTGCTCGAATTCACGATCGG
>JASHRP010000223.1 GCA_030037375.1 Bryobacteraceae bacterium
CCTTCATCAGGGATTCGAGCAGAACCACGGTCTTCGGGAAAGCATCCGGTCCGCCGCGATTGCCGCCCGCGCCGCGGGCGACATCAAGCGCGGTGCGGCCATTGGCGTCCTTCGCGTTAAGATCCGCACCGTTGGCGACCAGGAACTCGATGAACTTGTCGAAGCCGTGTTCGGCTGCGCCGTGCAGAGCGGTCTGGTTCGGGACGGCGAAGGGGCTGGGCATTTGGCTGCCCCGGCGGAACATCTGGGCGATGCGGCCGGAAGCGCTGTCATCGTTTGCGGCAGGCACAATCGAGGCGGCTCCGGCAGCAGCAGCGGGAGGCGCGCCGCCTCTACCTGCACCACGGCCTCCGCCGCCTGCGGCAGCTCCACCACGTCCGCCTCCGCCACCTGCGGGAGGTGCTCCACCACCGGGAGCGCCGCCGCCGCGACCGCCACGGCCTCCGGCTGCACGATCGACGACGTCCTTGGCGTTCACGTCGGCGCCGGCTTTGATCAGCAGATCCATGGTGGCGAGCACACCTTCATCGGTGCGATTCCGTCCGCGCGTGACGCGCGTGCCGTAATCCACGCCGGCGGCGGCCATCAAAGGCGTGATGCCTTCCTTGCTGGGCAGGTCGACCAGCGCGTGATATTCGAGCAGCAGGGCGGTGAATTTATCGTCGCCGGCGCGAGCCGCACGCAGCAGCGGTGTTGCGCCCTGCGCGAGCATCCCGTCACCACCGCGATCCTGCGGTACGTCGCGGTAGGGCGGACGGCGCTTCAACTGAATGTTCGGATCCGCGCCCTTTTCGAGCATCATGCGTCCGACATCGACGGCACTGAGCTTATCGGGGCTCGGCAGGACGGCCATCGCGCCGTTGCCTTTTAGAGGCAAGGTGCTGACGTCGGCTGCCATGTAGACGGGAGAGCGGCCGAAGAGATCCCATTTATCGAGATCCGCACCGCCTTTTACCAGAACAGCGGCCGTATCGAAATGGAGGTTTTCGAGAGCGAGCAACAGCGGTGTTTCGCGGTCCGGATCTTCCGAATCAGGATCAGCGCCAGCCGCGAGCAGATTCTGAACGCAGGCCGAGCATCCTTCGCGCGCGGCATAGTGAAGCGCGGTGAATCCGCCTTTGTTCAAATCCTTCGGGCGAGGCTCTTGAATGACTTTGCGCTCCCACTGGTTGATTTTGCCGTGGTCGTTCAGGTTCACGCCCTTATAAGACGCGAGGAACTTCACCATATCGGCCTGGCTCTGCGCGGCGGCCCACATGAGGGCGGTTTGCTCGCCCCAGGTTTCCTTGGCGTTAATGTCCGCGCCGGCGGCCAGCAGGGCTTTGGCCGCATCGATCTTTCCGCTGCGGGCCGCAGCCATGATGGGAGTCTCGCCATCGGGCGTCTTAAAATTGGGATCCGCGCCAGCTTTTAGCAGCGCTTCGAGAATCGGCGCGTTGCCGATGATCGCGGCTTCGGTGATCGCTGAGCTGCCGAATTGGTTCGAGAGCTTCACGTTCGCGCCCGCTTTGATCAGCGCGCGAACCAAGTCGAGATCGCCGTTCGCCGCCGCGTACATGACTGCGGTGCTGCCGTCCGCGCCGGCGGCGTTGACGTTGGTGCCCTTGGCGCTCAAAAGGGGCATGGCCGCGGCGTGGTCGCCGGATGCCGCCGCATCGAGGAGCGAGGGAGGGGCAGCGAAAGCGAGCGACGCCCCTGCGATCAAAACCGCAGTTGTTACGGCAAACTGGCGCATGCTTAGACCTCGGAAAGGCCTTCGCCGCTGTCGCCGATCGATTTCACCGGCAGCTCATTGCGTTGGAGCAGAGTGAAGAGGAGGTCGGCGTGGCGCGAGTCCTGCGGATACTTCAGGTGCTGGCCGCCCTTGATCTTTCCGTTGGCGTGGCCGAGCACGGCGGAGGGCAGCGGATCGTTGTTGTGGCGATCGCTATTGCTCATGTCGCTGCCGAACAGGATCGTGGAATGATCCAGCACGGTGCCGTCGCCTTCCTTGGTTTCGCTGATCTTCTTGATGAAGGCCGCGAAGACCTGCGCATGGTAGGTCTGGATCTGCACCAGCTTGTCCATTTTCTGAGGGTTGTTGCCGTGATGCGACAGAGGATGGAAGCCTTCGGCGATGCTGAGGTTGGTGTAGGTGCGCATGCTGGCTTCGTGATCCATGGAGAACGTGATCACGCGCGTGATGTCGGCCTGGAAGGCGAGCGACATCAGGTCGAACATCAATTTGAAGTATTCGGTGATGTCGTTGGGCGTGCCGATGGGGGCATCCGGAATCTGCAGCGAGCTGTCGTCCTGCTTCTGCGCCATCTGCACGCGGCGCTCGATTTCGCGGACGGAATCGAGATAATCGCTGACGACGTGGCGGTCGCCGACACCTAAGCTGGCCTGGAGCCTCTGGGCTTGGCTCTGCACACGATCAAGGACGCTGCCCGTTTCAGCGAGGATCTGGGCGCGTTCCTGGTCTGTATCGCCCTGGCCGAAGAGCTTTTGGAAGACCGCGCGCGGATTACTTTCCTGCGGCAGCGGCTGGGTTGGCGTGCGCCACGCCATTCGGGCGCTGGTCGACGTGGTCAGCTCGAGCGATGGCAGGCGCGTATCCTGGCCGACGTAGCGAACCGCGATCTGATCGGCGCTGACGCCGGAGTCTGCGCCGGCCTTCCCGAAATCGTAAGGCCTTACGCAGGTCAGCCAACCTTGTTCGATGTAGGCGTGAGGCTCGGGGGTTTCGGCGGGCTTGTTGCGCAGGCCGGAGACGATGGTCATATGCTGGCGGAACGGCTCCAGCGGCTTCAGGATCGGAGACATCGTATAGCCCGTGCCGGTTTCTTTCGGCGACCAGTGATCCATGATCGCGCCGTGGGGGAAGCCAACGAACGCGAAGCGCTTCACCGTCTTGCCGGCGGTGGTGGCCGCGAAGGCGCTGGTGGCGGGAATCATGGCTTCGAGCAACGGAAGCGCGACGGTGGCTCCGGCTCCTTTCAAGACGGCTCGACGGGGAATGTGCTTCTTGAAAATGAACATGGCCTGACAGCCTCCTCCTTAACCGAGTAACATTCTACAGGAGTTAGCGGCCGGTGGGAAGGGCACCTAGCCTTACGGTTTGCGTTCCCGCGATCCCCGCCTAAGAAGCGTGCCGAGCTTCTCCACATTGAGAAGCTCCAATCTTTTATTGAGCGTTGTGCTACCATCCGCAGCACGGGACTGATCCACGCCAGGCGCACGCCGCGTGGCGATGCTGACGGAACGATCCCGGCGGAGAGTGCGGAGTGTTAGTTCCACTTTCGGACGCGTCGCGGCGGCCGGTGCATTTTCCATTCATAACGATGTCGATCATCGCCGTGAACATATATGTGTTCGTGCTGGAACTGCTGGGAGGCGATCCGTTCGTTCTGAAATGGGCCGTGGTGCCCACCGACATCGTCGCGGGCCGCCACTGGATCACTATTCTGACCGCCATGTTCATTCATGGCGGCTGGTCCCACCTGATCGGCAACATGGTGTTCCTATGGGCCTTCGGGCCCCAGATCGAGGACGCGATGGATCCGCTGCGATATTTGGTGTTCTACCTGGCTGGCGGTTTGGTGGCCATGCTCGCGCAGGTTCTCTCCAGTCCCAGCTCCATGGTTCCCGAGCTGGGAGCGAGCGGCGCGATTGCGGCCGTCATGGGCGCGTTCATCGTCACCTATCCTCGGGACCGGATTCGTTCGCTTCTGATCATTTTCATTTTCTTGAGGGTCACGTTTATCCCTGCTGCCCTCCTGATCGGCTTCTGGTTCCTCACTCAGCTTCTGAACGCGGGCGCGGTTGCCAATGTGCAAACCGGCGGAGTGGCGTATCTCGCTCACGTCGGCGGCTTCATCTTTGGGGCCGTCACCGCGCGCTTGTTTGAGCGGCGCGAACAACTCTTCGAGAAGTAACGCCAAGGTCTATCCCGTTTGGCGAGATTGGTCCTCTTTTCTTCCAGCATGTGCCGCCGCGCCCTCGACCACTCACGGCGAAACACCGTATCGCCACATGAATCGCAGACTGCGCATTCGACCCGCCGGTGTGTTCTGGAACGAGACGATGCGCCAGTTCTCGCCGTCCCGCCTGACGACAAGAGTCATCAAGCCGTTCGGCGGAACATCTTCTTCTTTTTCGCCTGGAAAAAGAACCGAACCGGATGCTTCCACGAGGACCACATCAGGAGTGAGTGGGCGCACCTCTCGGGGATAGCCCCTGCCCAGCCTGGTCTCCCGAAAGAAAGTACTGAAAATCCGCCGATGCGACTCGGCAATCGCCTTTGCGCCGTGAAGGCGTTCACCCGGAGCCGTAACATACTGCGCATCCTCGCTGAACAGGGATCCGTAGGCTTCGCCATCGCCACGGTCCCAGGCGTCCGCCAGGCGTTCCACCAGATCGAGAACCCCATTGTTGCCGTCCATGTTGCTCGAAACGCTCCTGCTTCCTATAATCTCTTAGTGACTAAGATAATGCAAGGCGGAAACCGGCGGAGGGGCCCATCGCGATCCGAACTTCTGGATTCCATGGAGAAGGAATTCCGCGAAATCAGCACAACCGGGGTGATGCTGCACCAGGCTGTAGCAACCAAGCTGGGCCTCCATATCACCGATCACAAATGCATCGGTATCCTGGCCGAGCTCGGCCCGATCTCGGCCGGGAAACTAGCCGAAGTCACCGGTCTCACGACTGGCGCGATTACTGGCGTGCTCAATCGTCTGGAGAAGGCAGGTTATGCGAAGAGAGTTCCGAATCCCGATGACCGGCGCAACATTCGCGTGGAGCCCCGAAATCTGGCCAGATTCAATGACCGCATGGAGGACCTGCTGGGGCCGCTAAGGACGCTAATGCGTTCGCTCTCGTCAAAATACAGCACCGGGGAACTGGAGTTGTTTCTGGATTTCATGAAGGCTTCCGTGGCCATCTCACGTGCGGAAACCGCACGACTTCAGTCAACAGGATCTGTGAAAAGTTCGAAGGCCAAGAGCTAGCCGAACCGGGCTCGCCGTTCCCTGGGCTCACCGGTGTTTCGGCTATCCATAAAAAGATTGTATCGATTGAATCATTTTGTTGTATACTGCTATTGGGCAGGCATGATCGGGAGAAGAGATTCTACTATGTCGAAGAATCCAATGATGATAC
>JASHRP010000224.1 GCA_030037375.1 Bryobacteraceae bacterium
GACCAGGCAGGCGCTTTCGACCGCCGCAAGAGAGCCGCGCCGGAGAATCCAGCGTCCCCATTCAGCGTGGCGCGCTTCCGGGTCGGCATTGTAGATTCCGGCCGTGCCCTCGCGAACGCCGGTGGCGCGGTGCTCGATCACAAAATAGTAATCGCCGGGCCGATCGAAATAATCGCGGAGCCAGCGCTCTTGAGACGGGACATCGGCCGCGCCGGCATGCAGATAACGGGCCCGCTCCGGATCCGAACGCAATTGAACAATAAAGGCAGCGTCGTAAAGACGAACCGGCCTAAGCCGGAACGCCGGACCCTTGATCGCAAATCCGTGCCGCACGTTTCCCCTCCAACTTCATTCCGACTTTTCTTCCTACAACCCGGGCGATCTCCGCGGTATCGTCCATTGCCGCCATCTCCTTCTCGGAGAAGCGGAGATCGAAGTGATCTTCGAGCAGGAACATCAACTCGACGTGCTTGAGTGAATCCCAGGCGGGTTCGTTCTCGCGCGAGACATCCTCCCCGTCCGCGATCTGCCGCCGCAGCGCCAGTTCGAGCAATCCCCTGATCTCATCCCGCAGGTTGCCATTCGTCCGATTACCGAAACCGCGAGCCGGCTGCGCGCTCATAAGTAAGGATCATTCATATGGTGGCTGCGTAACGGATTTTTCTCGTTTTTAGTTTGCTATGCTCATTCGTTGCTGGCGGGCGACGCATGAGCGGTATCTTCGAAGGCAAAGTCGCGCTGATCACCGGCGGTAGCTCCGGTATCGGACGAGCCACCGCACTCGCATTCGCCGCCGAAGGCGCTCGCGTCGCGATCGGAGCACGGCGCGAAGCGGAGGGCCAGGAGACGGTGCGTCTGGTCGAGCAAAAGGGCGGGGAAGCCTTGTTCGTCCCGACCGATGTTTCTATCCCTGAGCAAACGGAGCGTTTGGTTGGTTCCGCAATCGAACGATGGAACCGTCTGGACTTCGGCATCAACAATGCTGGTATCGAAGGAACTCCGTTCGTTCCGGTTACGGATTACTCGATCGAGGTTTGGGACCACGTGATCGATGTCAATCTGAGGGGCATGTTCCTGGCGATGAAGTATGAGGTCCCGCACATCTTGAAGCAGCGCGGCGCGATCGTGAACGTGTCGTCGGTCGCCGGGTTGATCGGGGGCCCAGGTGGCTGCGCGTACTACGCGAGCAAGCACGGCGTGATCGGACTCACCAAGGCCGTTGCAATGGAGTACGCGACTGCCGGCGTTCGCGTTAATGCAGTCTGTCCCGGCGTGATCCGAACGGAGATGGCTGAACGATTCTGGAAAGGCAAGGAAGGCATCGTCGACGGATTGCATCCCATGGGCCGCGCGGGAACGCCGGAAGAAGCAGCGGCGGCCATTCTATGGCTCTGCTCGCCGCATGCTTCGTTCATCACCGGACAGGCCGTACCGGTGGATGGCGGCGTGACTACGCGATAAGGACACGCGCTAAATTCGTTCAAGAAATTTCGAAAACTTTTTTACCCCAGTTGGGTTTCGAAGAACGGGACTTGAAGCAGCTCTGACGATCGAAGGCAACCGCACGGTCGAGGCGCGCTATCGATTCTCAATTCTCTTCCAACAGGAGTGAACCCATGCGTAGTTTTACTTCGGGGATTAGTGTCTTTGTACTTGCGGCGGCCGGCGCCTGCGCGCAGAGCGTTACGGCTCCGCCGGTTGTGATTCACACCACGGGCATGATCGGCGTCGCCGAGGGGCAAATTGCACGCTTGAACGTGCTCAATCCCGGCGTGCTGCCGCCGGCCGCGGGCGCGGCCTGTTCGGCCGTGCTAGCTTTTCTGGACCCCAGCGGAAACGTGGTGAAGTCGGCCATGGTGAGCGTTGCGCCGGGTCAAGCTGCATCGCCGTTCGATCTGTCAGGAGACACGGATCTCAGCCTTGCGCTCGATACGAGGGAAGAAATCCGGGCGACGATTACCATCCCGGCGATTGTCCCGGTCAGCTCGACTTCGAGTTCGACTTCCACCACGCCGAATGCTCCCGTGGCATCTTGCCAGCTAATCGCGACGCTCGAGATCTTCGATTCGATCACGCGCAGAACACAAGCGGTTCTGGGCGGAACGCACGATGTTCCCGCAGGGCCGGTGGCGACCCCGACGCCTTCGAACTGACTGTGATGAGGGGCGCGCGGCGGCCGCTCGCCCCCTAATTCATCTCACCGATGGCGGCCGTGGAGATTGGAACGGCGGTACGTATTCGAGATCGCGGAGCGATGGTGCATCCACCCATCGATTTTTTGTAAGAGCCGGGCCGGCGATTGCCACAAGCGAGCCAACCACTGCAACATTGGTCACCTCCTGCAAGAGTCGCTAAACAGACGATATGAGCGAGCGGGATACCCATCCCCGCTTACCCAGGCTATTTGAGATGTGTCGTGTGGCTCCCGGTTGCCACGAATACGATGCTTCCGGCAATCGTCAGGAGCGTGAAAGCGAGTACGGCGATATAAAGCATAAAACCTCCGTAGTCCCGGTCGGCAGCCAATATACTCCTCGCGAACTTCGGCGGCAAGGCCGTGCTAACCTCCGGTTATCGCTTATGGGAGCTTCCGGTTCTGTTCCGCTCCAAGCCTCGTACGGAATCCACGGCGATATTCAACGGGAACCCAAATCGCGCGAGTTCCGGCTTGCCGAGCTGGCCGTGCTGCTGGTGGCCGTGGCGATTTTCCTTGGCTGCATCGTAAGCCCTCCTTCCCTGATGGACGATGTCGACGCGGTGCAAGCGCAGATCGCGCGCAATATGCTCGATTCCGGCGATTGGGTGACGGCGCACCTGGACGGCGTCGCGTACATGGAAAAGCCGCCGCTGAAATATTGGCTGATCGCGCTCTCGTTCAAGGTTTTCGGGGTGCACGATTGGGCCGCGCGGCTGCCAGTGTCGCTTTCGGCCGTGATCCTATGCTGGCTGGTGTTCCGCATGGGCGCTTGGGCTTTCTCGGTCAGGGCGGGCCTCTATGCGGGTCTGGCCATGGCGACGTGTATCGGGTTGTTCCTGTTCACCCGCTTCCAGATTCCGGAAGCCGCGCTCGCGGTGACCATCGCCTTGGCGATGTGGAGTTTTCTTCGTGCCGTCGATAGCGATGAAAGGCGCCCCGGGCTATGGTCGGCGCTGATGGCCGCTGCGATTGGCACGGGATTGCTATTCAAGGGACTGATCGCGGCCGTGTTTCCGGTGGCCGGGGCGCTGCTGTTCCTGGCCTTGTCGCGGCAAATCGGCGACCGCGAGATCTGGCGGAAGCTGCACCCGTTTCGCGGCGCAGCGATCGCACTGGCGATTGCAGCCCCATGGCACGTGTTGGCGACCATCCGCAATCCGCCTTACTTCGACTTGACGCTGCGTAGTGAACCCGGCCAATACCATGGCTTCTTCTGGTTTTATTTCATCAACGAACACATCCTGCGATTCCTGAACCTGCGCTATCCGCGCGATTACAACACCGTGCCTCGCGCGGCGTTCTGGCTGTTTCATCTGCTGTGGCTGTTTCCGTGGAGCGTGTATTTCCCTGCCGTCTTCAAGCTCGGCTATCGCGCGACGGATCGCGCGGGACGCATGAGATTACTGTGCCTTTGCTGGGCCGGATTCCTGCTGACGTTCTTCACGTTCTCCTCGACCCAAGAGTATTATTCGGTCCCGTGCTACGCGGCGTTCGCGCTGCTGCTTGGCTCGGCGTTGGCCGATTCTTCGATCGAGGTTCAAAGCTGGGTCAGGCGCGGCAGCGCGGCGCTGGCCGTGATTGCGGGACTGGCGGCGTTGGCCTGCTTCGGACTCTTCGCGTACGTGAGGAACATTCCCGCGCCTGGCGACATTTCGCAGGCGCTGGCGCAGCAGCCGATCGAAAATTACACGCTGTCGCTTGGCCACATGGGCGATCTGACGCTGGCCTCCTTCGCGTACCTGCGTGTTCCGCTCGCGCTGGCGGGCATGGCGTTTCTGGCAGGCGCGGCTTTGGGATTTAAATGGAGGATCCCCGCCGCGGCGGTCATGATGGTGCTGTTCTTCCACGCGGCGCGATTGGCGCTGGTGGCGTTCGATCCCTATCTCACTTCGCGGCCGCTCGCCGAGGCTCTGAATCGCGCGCCGGTGGGAACGCTCATCCTCGACAATCCTTATTACGAGTTCTCTTCCGTTGTGTTCTACGCCGAGGCGTATCATCATGGCGAGCAGGCTGGCAAACGGGTTTTGATTCTGAACGGCAGGCGGAACAATCTCGAATACGGTTCCTACGCTCCCAACGCGCCCCAGGACGTGTTCATCGGCGATGACGATTTTCGGGCGCGATGGCTTTCGCCGGAGTTGTACTACGTCTGCGTCGAGCATGAAAAGGTCGAGGATCTGCGCAGGCTGGTGGGCGCGGCCGAGCTGCACCAGATCGTGGCGAGCGGAGGCAAGTTCGTTTTCGCGAACCAAGCCGTTTCCGCGAACCGGCCGGCGACCTAAAACCGGCGATGCGAATCACCATCGACGCGACCTCTTTATTGGTCCGCAGCGCGGGAGTCAAGAATTACACGTACTATTGGCTGGCGCACTTGCGCAGGCAGGCCCGCCCCGGCGAAGGGATAGCGGGCTACCCATTCGAGGGCCACGCGGCGAAACTGAATCACGAGAGGTCTCCGCTCTCGACTTGGTCGACGGCACTGCGGCTCGGTTTGGTTTACGGGGTTAATCGACTGGGCCCGGTGGCTTTGGACGCAGCGCTGGGCCG
>JASHRP010000225.1 GCA_030037375.1 Bryobacteraceae bacterium
TTCCATAGATGCCGTAATCCCGCAGGCGTAACATCTCAGCCGTGCAGCCGGCCTGTTTGAGGAAGGCAACGTTGGCCACCGGCGACCCTCCGCCGCCGAATTCGCTGGTCACCCACGCGATCGGGATTTCCGACAAGTTCTTCCACTTGTGCGCCGGCTCGGCTTGCAGCCTGTAAGGCGACACCACCGGCCGCGGCGAATCCGGAGGCGCGGTTCGCTCGACTAAAACAAATTGCGAAGGATCCGTTACTGGCGGATCGTAGGTCATCGGTCCCGCCGTCAAGCCCCAGCGAAGCTGCGCCGCGAAGGGATTGCCATTGATCTCGACCGCGACAATCGCCTTCACCAGATTCGGGCGTTTGTCCGCCACGCCCCAACCCAGAAACCCTCCGAACGCGTGATCGACGAAGATGCAGGGCCCGATCTTATCCACCAACTCGATGCCGCCATGCCACGCGAGATCGCTATGGAACGCCTCGTCCGTAACGTTTCCGGATTCATTCGCCATAAACTGATCGATCAGAGGATCGTTCATTCCTCCCGGCCCCGGCCACTGCGCCGTATTGAACACGGCGGTGCTGGTGATCAATCCCTCATACGGAGGCACATTGGGCAAATGGCTCGGACCGAGCGCGTCCGGATGATATGGCGATCGTCCATAGCTCGGCCGGTCGACCCAATACACGCTGTAGCCCGCCTGCGCGAAATAGTGCACCCATCCTGGCCGCCGTCCGATGCCCATCATGTGGCAGCCCTGCCCGCCGCCTCCGTGCACCATGATCACCGGATACGGATGCCGCTTCTCCGCCGGAATCATGTACTGCACATACATCTGCCCCAGCGCGATGGTTCCGTACTGCATCTTCTTGCGCTGCACTCCGACCCAGAAGCAGCCTTGATCGGTGAGCTTCAGCGCGGTCGACTCCGTATTCGGATGCGGATTGGGCGCCGTGCTCACCGCGCTCGACGCCTCCACATTCGAACGCATCCAATCGAGCACCGGCTGAAGCGTCTCGCGATGGTTCTTCCCCATCATCTGCATCGGCCCGCCTGTGACGTTATGCACCGGAACAAGCACGTCATCCAATGCCAGCGCATTCGCCGGTTCGATCGCCACAATCGCTTTGACGAGCTTCGGCCGCTCCTGCGCGGTCACCTGCGCGAACACCACCCCGTCGCCATGAGTAATGAAGATCGCCGGACCGATATCGTCCAGCAGCATCGCTCCGCGCGTGCGCCACACATTGCGAGTGATCGCGTTGTTCGCCATCGGCTGGCCCATCGACGCGACCAGTTGCATTACCGCAGAATCGTTGGAATCACCCGGGCCGGGCCATTCCGCCGATGCCACGCGCTTGGCCGCCGCCTCGAACGTAGGCGCTTCGCGATCGAAATTCCCGTGCACCCACGGATGATACGGATTGCGCCCTTGTCCGGGCCGGTCGAGCACGTAAACTTTATATCCTTGCTCCAGCAGCAGTGTCGCCCATCCCCGGCGGCCATCCGGAGTGCTGATCCAATCCGTGCCCTGTCCGTATCCGCCATGTACCAGCACGACTGGGTAAGGATGCTTGACCCCTGCGGGAATCCAGTGCTCGACATACATCTGCATCCCGTTGCAGACCGTCCCGCGCGCCAGAGTGACGTGCTCGACGCCGTACCAGTAGTAGCCCCAATCCGCGATGTCGAGCGTCGGACCGGAATTACTCGCGGTCGTCTGCGAACGCAATTGAGGCGCCGCCGCGAGCGCGCCCGCGACCACCGCGCCCAGTTCCCGGCGAGTCAGAGTCGGCATGACGCAATTCTACATCCGGGCCATGCGGCTCAGCCAGACGGGATTGCGGCGCGGCGAGCGGAGCGATATACAAGAGATATGCTCAACCGAACGCTTCGTCTCGGATTCCTCGCGCTGGCTGCCTCTGGCGCGCTTCTCAACGCTCAACCGGGAGGTCAGCAGGGGCTGACCGTTCACAAGCTCAAGGACAACGTTTATTGGCTCGAAGGCGGCGGCGGGAATACCGGAGTCATCATCGGCAACAACGGGGTCGTCATCGTCGACGCCAAGACCACCGCGGCCAACGGTCAGCAAATCATCGCCGAGGTCGCTAAGATTACGCCCAAGCCGATTACCCACGTCATTCTCACCCACAGCGATGCCGATCACGCGGGCGGCCTCGTTGGAATGCCCAAGGGATTGACCATCGTGGCGCAGGAGGGTTGCGCGAAGGAAATGGAGGCCTCAGCCAAGGCCGGCGGCCGCGGCGCGGCGTCCCCGGATTATCTGCCGAACAAAGTGATCGCCAAGAGTCCCGACAACGAAACCTTCGATGGCGTCAAGTTCCGGCTCCTTCACTGGGCCCCGGCCCACACCAGTGGCGATCTGGTGATCTATCTTCCCACCGAGAAAATCGTTTTCACTGGCGACATCATCGCGGCCAATCGCCCCGATCCCATAATCCATCCTGAAAAGAACGGCAACTCCGGAGGCTGGGTCACCACGGCGAAAGGAATCGCCGCGCTCGATTCGGATCAGTTTGTCCCGGGCCACGGCGACTTGCAGACCAAAGCCGATATTCAGAAGCGTGTCACCGACACCGTTGCCAAGCGGGACAAGATCCTGGGCCTGATCAAGCAGGGCAAGACGCTGGATGAAGCTCGACAGGCCACCGGTGACACGCCTCCGCCTCAGGCCAAAGGCGGCGGCCGCGGCGGTCCCGCCTTCGCGAGCCTGACCGATATCGTCTATCAGGAAAGCGCGGGCAAGAAGTAGGCGTAAAGTACAGTCAGTTCCCGTCCGATCCTTGCATGGGGATTGTTCACGGGACACACAACTTAAACTCGATGGCTGTGTTCAAACTCACGGAGGAAAAATGTTTCAAGCAACGTCGAAGGCTAAACTTGTTTTAGGTCCGCTCGCCGGAGCCCTTGTGCTCGTCGGCGGACTTG
>JASHRP010000226.1 GCA_030037375.1 Bryobacteraceae bacterium
GGAATGATGCACTGCTCCGTGCGGCGGAAATCGTAGTTAAACAGATCCTGGAACCACATGCCGGCGATGAACAGGAAGTTCCAGCGATCCGCCCGGCGCTGCTGGATGTCGGCCATGGTACGGTCTGCGGTAACCTTGCCGTACTTCTTTTTAGACATGCCGAAGCACTTGTCGAACTTCTGGATCAGGTCGCCGAGGCGGAAGTGCGTCGGAGCTTCGTATGGATTGTAGTTGCGCAGCAGCGCCAGAGAGACGCCGAGCACAGACAGCTTCTTCCCTCGTGCGGCGTCGTTGATGCGAGCCACGTCCTTGGCCAACTGATCGGCGTTCAAGAACGCGGTTACCGGGCGATATTCCTTGGTCTCCTTATCGCACATGATGGCCATACCGGTGCCGCAGTTGGGATGGCAGCCGCAAGAGAGCTGGCCCCACTGCGCGTCCGGTCCGTGGACCAGATCGGCGAAATCGGAGAAAGTGCTCATGAAGGAGATCGGGAACCAGTCGCGAGTCGGTTCGCCGAGGCCGGTT
Organism: Bryobacteraceae bacterium; assembly: GCA_030037375.1. Classification (GTDB taxonomy): domain Bacteria; phylum Acidobacteriota; class Terriglobia; order Bryobacterales; family Bryobacteraceae; genus Palsa-187. The sequence continues at coordinate 529 of JASHRP010000226.1, forward strand.
TGATTCTTCACATCGTGAGCGAGATGAGAGAGCGTGTAGCGCTGAGCTTTGCGGCGATCGTCAGTGACGGCTTCATCGCGGCCGGTGAAGGAGACCGGCTGGAAGCTCAAGAACGGAATCTTTTTGGGATTATCGAGCGCGAAGCGCACCACCGCGCCGACCTGCTCATTGTTGATGCCGTTGACGATGGTGATGACCGGGACGATATCGACGCCGGCCGCGTAAAGATTCTCAATGGCTCGCAGCTTCACGTCGAATAGGTTGCCGACGGCGCGGTGTGAATTGGCGGCGTTGCCGATACCGTCGAACTGGAGGTAGGCGTAACGCAGACCGGCTTCGGCGGCTTCCTTGGCGAACTCAGGGCGCTTGGCGAATTCGATACCGTTGGTCGCGGCCTGCACGCTCTGATAGCCAAGCTTGCGGCAGTATCGAATCGCGTCCAGGAAATAGGGCGAAAGCGTCGGCTCGCCGCCGGAAAACTGCACCGAGAGCTGGCGGCGCGGCTTAATCGAAATCGCGTTATCGAGCAGCGTCTTGATGTCTTCCCAGCTCAGCTCATGCACGAAGCCGACCTGGTTGGCGTCCATGAAACACGGATCGCACATCATGTTGCAGCGGTTGGTCAGATCGACGGTAAGAACGGAGCCCCGGCCGTGGGTAATCGTAGAAGTGCCGTGATCGTGAAGCTTCTCGTCATTATGGGCGCGCATGTCGCGGCCCGGGAAAACGTCTTCCAGGTGTTTGGAGAACGCCGGGTCGATGGACATGACGTCGTCAAACTCGCCGTGAATCGGGCAAGTTTTGACCATCATGATTTGGCCGTCGCGCTCAACGATCTTGGCTTTGATTTCGCCGATTTTTTCGTTCTTCAAGATCTCGACCGGCAGCTTGCCGTCGAGGATCTGCTGCCGAACCTCCGGGACGCAGCGCGGGCAAAGGGAATCTGTTTCGCGGGGCCAGCCGAGCTTCGGCTTCTGCTTCTCCCAGCTCTTCAAAAGGGGTTTATCGGCCCACTTCGGGGTAAATCCCGGATTGGGGTTGATCGAGTTCAGCTTGTCGAAAACAAACCACGCGGCGTTTGCGCCGATGGCGATGGCTTTCTCAACGTGCTTAATCGGTTTGTGCAAGATGCGCCTCTCTATCGTAGAAAAGTACTTGCGGTACGCGAAGATACAGTATAGGGCGCGGCCTGGTACCGGGCCAGTCTAATGAAGCGAAAGGCATCTGCGTGCATCCAACGGCGATCTTGCGGACTGAACGGCTTTCAGCCTGAACCCCTTTCGGTTGAACGAGATAGCAGATTCTTGTTGACAAGCGGACGGCCTCGGCCCTAAGCTTGCGATGGTTACAAACGAAATTCGAGGGATGCTCGGGAAGGCGGTGAAAGTCCGCCACTGCCCCGCAACTGTAACCGGCATGTAATTCTGGCGGCGTCCGTTGAGCCGCTGGTCATTGGCGGGATCGGGTCACTGCGAAAGCGGGAAGACCGGGTCCAATGTTTGCGCCAGCCGGAAGTCAGGAGACCGGTCCTTCGAACGGAAGCTGAAGAACGTTTCGAGGGAGAACGTCTCATGAATACTGCTGTCCTCCTGCTTTTGCTCTTTCAGGCCACGGGTACGGTTTCCGACCCTTCCGGCCGGCCAGTTCCCAAAGCGACCGTCGCTTGCGGAGTGGAATCCCGAATAACAGATGCAACCGGCGCGTTCGAGTTACCTCAGCCGTGTGACGCGCTGATCACCAAGGCGGGCTTTGTTCCGGCGCGGGTGACGCTGAGCGGCAACGACAAGATCACGTTGGAGCTCGCGCCTACCAGCGAACGGGTGGTGGTGACGGCTACAGGCTCGCCTGTAGCGATCGAAGAAGCCGGGGTCGCGGCCGACGTTTTCACCGGTCCGGATTTCGAGGCTCCGCACGCTCCGTTCGTCGAGGACCTGCTGCGCGACGTTCCCGGCATCAATGTAGTGCAGACTGGCACTAACGGCGGCGAAACGAGCATCTTCGCGCGAGGAGGCGATTCAGATGCATCGCTGGTGCTGCTGGATGGAGTGCCAATCACGGAGCCGGGAGGGTCGATCGATTTTGCCCATTGG
>JASHRP010000227.1 GCA_030037375.1 Bryobacteraceae bacterium
CATGACAGTCCGCAACCAACCCGTGGAGGACTTTCGGTGATCCAGATTAGAGAATTCCCCGAGGAGGGGGAATAAGCGAATGGAATCCTGGGTGCGAGTTCCCAACAGAGACTTGACCCAGTGGTACATGTAGGTCTTCGCGCCAGCGCTGACGAGCAGCAGGCTGGTCGCATCGATCATGATCCGCAAGGTCTTTCTCCGTACAACTGCATTTTCGCGTCAACGCGCGTTTCGCCGGCATTAAAGAGCGTTGTTTTCCATGGCCATACTCATCCAGACCAAATCTGGCCAGAGTCCTACTATGATATAACGCCCATGCCGCTCGATTCTTTTTCGCTGGTATATATCGCTCTTGCCAAAATGCCTCGAAGATGCGCCGAAAATTGGAACTGGCGAGGTCACCGCGCGGCACCGCGCAACCGCGCGCTTTCATCAACCTCGGGTATGGCAACTGGCAGATCGCGCAGCCATCCCTGGACCCCGAGAGCGCGGCAGTCGGCCTCAACCATCTCGCGGACGAGCTGCCGGAATCCCGTACGCGGCTGCCACCCGAGGCGCTCTCTGGCCTTCGACGCGTCTCCGCGGAGCGGGTTTACTTCCGTCGGCCGGAAAAGCACGGGATCGGATTTGACGTAATCGCGATAATCCAGACCCACGCAGGCGAACGCCATTGCAGCGAACTCCCGCACGGAATGCGTCTCTCCGGTGGCGATGACATAATCATCCGGTTCGGGCTGCTGGAGCATCAGCCACATTGCCTCGACGTACTCGCGAGAATGCCCCCAATCCCTCTGCACGTCCAGATTGCCCAAGCGCACTTCCTTTTGAAGACCGGCCACAATCCTCGCGACGCCGGAGGTGATTTTGCGTGTCACGAACACAAAGCCGCGCCTGGGGGATTCGTGATTGTAGAGGATCCCGCTGGATGCATGTAATCCGTAAGCTTCACGATAGTTCCGGGTCAGCTCGAATCCCGCCACTTTGCTGATGCCGTAGGTCGAGCGCGGGTGGAAACGCGTCGACTCGGTTTGTGGAACCTCGTCGGCATTGCCGAACATCTCGCTCGACCCGGCGAAGTAGAACCGGCAGGAGGGGACACTATTCTTCAGGGCGGATAGTATGTAGTGCGTCCCGTTCATGTTCGTGTTCAGAGTGGAGGATTCATCGTCAAAGGAATAGCTGACGAAGCTCTGCGCCGCCAGGTGATACCACTCCTCGGGCTGCACCCGCTCGGCTACGTGGTGGAGACTCGCATAGCTCTCGAGCGAGGCGGGGTGAAGTTGTACCCGCTCCCGATCGACGATGCGCGATAAATGATGCTCAGGATCCTCAAGCGCCACGCGGCGCACGATCCCATGCACCTCGTAGTCCTTTGCGAGCAGAAGCTCCAGCAGATAGGAACCGTCTTGCCCCGAAATTCCGGAGATCAGCGCTTTCCTTCTCGCCATGAAGTTGTGCATGAGGATAGCAATGGCGGCTTGGACCTGTCAATAATGGAAGCTATCAATCATTGATCTGTGGCAATTGCGGCAGAAAGTAAATCGGACAAGAGGCGGGCAAGATCGTCTGGGCGATTCGAACGTCCGAGCTCGCAAGGCGGGCCCTTCGCGGGCGCGCTAGCGGCCGCCGGCGGGCGATTTGACTTAGCGGTCGTGGCTGCGGTCGCGATGATTCTATACGTGGTCACGTATGTAAACCATCCTGCCGTGCCGAGTAGTCAATCCGCGGGTTGGTTTAGCTGGTACGACCAGAGCGAATACTTGCGGACCGCGAAGGATCTCGCGGCATTCAAGCTTCGCTATAGCGTTTATCCGCTCGGTTACCCAATGCTCGGAGCGCTGTTCCTTTGGCTCCTTCCGCTGCATCCATTCTTTATCCCAAACCTTGTGTGCGCGGTGGGAATCGCGCTGCTGTTCTACCGTATCGCGGGCGCGATGGTAAGCAGGGTCGAAGCGTTCATCCTAACCGTGGCGGGAGTCTTCGCCCAATCGTACTTTTGGGTGAACACGTTGACGCCGCCATGGAACAGCGTTCCGGTTAGCTTCGCGATCTTCGTCTGCGCCTATTTGATCGTTTTCCGCAAAGTGACGGTGGGCAGCCTGGCGATATGCGGCTTCGCGATTGCCGTCGCCTTTCTTTGCCGTCCCTGGGACGCCTTGTTCCTTATGATGCTGTTCGCCGCCGGCCTGTTCGAGCTTGGCACCTGGCGCGAGCGCATCAGAGCGACATCGACTCTGGCGCTCGGGCTGTTCATTGCGGTCTCCATCATCGCGATCGATTATCTTACCGTTTTCGGAACGTTGATGAGTCCGTACGTTAAGCAGCACCTCGACATGGGCTTTAGTCTTTCCAATTTCCCGTTGAGGGTCTACCAGATCGTATTCGACGGAAATCTCATTGCGGAGGGCGTTCATCCCGCGGTTTTCGCAAAGATGCCGTACCTAAGCCTGATCCTACCGGGCGTGGCGCTCGTGATCCGGCGGTTTGGCCGGCGCGCGGCGGCCTGGCTGGTCTCGATGGCGGCGATGATCTGCTTCTACCTGAGCATGAACGGTCTCACGCCCTCTAACTTCTGGAGCTATCACGGCTACCGCTATCTGACATTTTTCGTTCCTTTCGCCGTTCTATTTGCGTATCTTTCACTCACGCGGGCATGGCGGGAGTTCGGCTGGAAGGCTACCTTAGCCGGCTTGGCCGCCGGCGTACTCATGCCTGTGGTTGTCGGGGAGAAGGCCGTGGCTGCCGGTTCAGGTACGCCTGCGGCGCTCTCGAAACAGGCCGAGGGCAAATCGCTCCATTTCACCTTGCAGTTGCCTGAGGCCACCGTTCTCGACGGAATACGGCTGCAATTCGACCGTTCCCTTGCGATTCCGGTTGACAGTTCGATTTCGCCGCCGGACCGCGTGATGTTGCAGGAAAACGGACGCCCCGAGTCCCTGTTTCGCGATTTCGTCGTCGAGCAAGAACCGAATGGGACGGTGACGATTGTCTTCCCCCAATCGGTCAGGACCCCGATTTCCCGGTTGGACGCCACCTTCAACGGAATCGATAACGACAGCCTGTCCGCGGCGACCCCGGTAAAGGCCGAGTTTCAGCCCTTTGGATATTTTCTTCACGTGCTCCACGTGCTAAACCGGCTGCGGCTGAATTCGGAGATCGCAGTTCGACTGGTTTCGACTCCGTGGGATCTCACGGGAAGCGCCGAGGGAGTGCCGGACGGTCAACCCGATTTCGCGATCGATTGCGACTTGCCCGCAGAGGAGAAGCAGGGGCTGACCGATCTGGAAATTCGAGTGAACTCCGGCAGTCTTACCGGAAAATGGGCCACCCATAGCCGCGGCATGAACTGGGACAAACTTGCCTTCGCGCATGGATCTGTCGAAGACGATTTGAAGGCGCAACACCCTCCTCAACTCGTATCTTTAACAGACGTGCTGAACAGCTCCGGGAAGTTCACGATTCTCTTCAAGCTGCCCGAGCCGTACCGCAAGGCGCCGCTCATACTGGTTGGTCTCGATCGGCAGGGGCAGGAGTTGTTCGAGAAACAGATCGCTCCACTGAGTTAAGATACCCGCTTATGTCTGAGTTGGGCGCGCCAGCGCCCGCATCCCAGCGTGCTTGCGCCGCGGTCGCGCTCCTTTGCTTGCTTGTCGTTTTCGGTTGGACCGAACTACGAGTCCATTACGTTTTCGGCGGAAACTGGACGGCGATCTTTTACAACGGCACAGCTTTCACCCAGCCGCCGGATCTTGAGGCGGGCACGTATCGTATCGAAGGTCCTGGCTACGACGGCCAGTTTTATCGATTGCTGGCTCACGATCCGTTTCTAGCCAAAGGCTATTACCGCTACGCCGATTCGGCCCAATTGCGTTTTCGGCGGCTGCTGATTCCCTTGACTGCTTGGCTGCTCGCTTTTGGAAAACAAGCGTGGATCGACGGCGCATTCGTGGCCGTCGAGATGATTTTTCTGGGGTTGGGCGTGTACTGGTGCGCTCGGATCCTGGTTCGAGCGGGCCGATCGCCGGCTTGGGGACTTCTGTTCGTGATCCTCCCGGCAACCATGGCCTCTTTCGACCGCATGTTGGTCGACGGCCCGCTCGCGGCGCTTTTCGCGGGTTACCTCCTGTATTGCGCGGAGGAACGTTGGGGCCGCGTCTGGGTTATAGCGATGCTGGCAGCGCTTACCCGCGATACCGGATTGCTGCTGGGCGTTGGGCTAGCGCTGGAACGGTTGTTGCGTCGCGACTGGCGGCGCGCCGCCTGGTTTAGTTTGAGCGCTCTCCCGACCATCGCGTGGTACGCGTACGTGTTCGCCCGTATCCCGCCGGACCGGCCGGTGGCGATTCTCGCCTTTCCGGTTTGGGGATGGGTCCGGCGGTTGCTCTGGTTGCGGCCTTACCCAGATGCGGTAACGCAACTCATTTTGCGCGTCACCGATGTTCTGGCGGTGCTGGGTCTGGCTATTAGTGTGTTCGTGGCCATCCGCTGGTTAACCAAAAGCCGCCTCGGCCCGGTGACGCTTTGCGTGGCTTTATTCGCGGTGCTCGCTCTGGTGCTCGGCGGTCGGGAGCACATGATCGACGCCTTCGGCTTCGGGCGTCCCGTCTCGCCTCTGCTGTTGTGGGTGATGCTGGAGGCGGCTTCCCGCAGGACGTGGAGCGCTCTCGCGCCGCCGTTGCTTGTGAGTTTGAGCGTCAGCCTCGTGTTTGCCCGCCCGATGATTGAAGTCGCACACGGCCTGACGGGCCGCTGAGAACAGGCGATTTGGCGCAGCGAATCGCTGGATCGCGCAGAGCCCTGAGCGTTTTCCCCAATCGGCGAATCGCCTCTTGAAGCCGCCATCATGCACACCGTCAGCATTTTCGGCACTTTGCGGATTTGCAAAGTGATCGTTGAAAAATGGAGCCAATCTTGCTCAACAACATCAACGCTAGTCAGCCTACATACAGGAGTGGTTTCGATCTCAAATGCAGAAACATATCATAGGGTTTCGTTTAGCAACTGCGGCCGTACTCAGTGCGGCCGTCATGACCAACGTAGCTCGGGCGCAGAATCAGCCGTCTTCACAAGCGAAGCAGCAGACGTCCGGAGAATTCTTCAAGAACGTGACCACCAGCGCCCTCAAGGACCTTACTCCCAGCGATTTTCTCGGCGCCATGGGTGTGATGACCGCCGCAGTCGGCTACGATTGCTCGAACTGTCATCCCGGAGCAGGAACGGATCAGATGGATTGGGTCTCCGACAAGATCCCTGAGAAAAGAACCGCCCGGAAGATGGTCGACATGGTGGCAACGATCAATAAAGAGAACTTCGGGGGCGCGCAGATGGTGACCTGCTGGACCTGCCATCACGGCCTCGATCAGCCGACCACCTCCATCGCTCTCGACAAGCTCTATGGCGCGCCCAACGACGAGAAGCTGGATATTGTCACTCCCGACAAGAGTGAGCCGCCGGCCACTCAAATCCTGGACGAGTACATCCAGGCGGTGGGAGGGGCGCAAAAGCTGGCCGGTTTGAAGAGTTTCATCGCGACCGGAAAGAGCATCGGCTTCTCCGGCTTAGGCGGCACCGCGGCATTTCAGATTTTCGCGCAAGCCCCGGACCGGCGCGGAGTTTGGATCCATTTCCCCGAGCATCCCGACCGTGGAATCAGCGCCTGGACCTACGACGGCGGGAAGGGCTGGATCAGCGCGCCCCGAGGGTTCCTTGGCGAATACGAATTGACCGGAAACGATCTTGCCGGCGCGAGACTCGACGCGATCGTCTCGTTCCCAGGCGGGATTAAGAACGCTTTCCCGAACTGGCGCGTCGGCGCGGAAGATGTTCTCGGCGACCGTGAGGTCTACGTGGTGCAAGGCAGCGATCGCACTGGCCTGTTGGGCACCTTCTATTTCGACAAGCAGACCCATTTGCTGCTGCGCTACGTGCGCCGCACGCCGTCGCCCGTGGGCCGCATCACGATTCAGCAAGACTTCGACGATTACCGGGACGTGGATGGCATCAAGTTCCCCTTCAAGTATTCGTTCCTGTGGTTGGATGGCCGATTCACCGCCGACATCAATGACGTAAAGATTAATGTTCCGGTTGAGCTGGCGAAGATCAGTAAGCCGTAACGTGCCGAGGAGGGAAAGAGACTCAGGACTGGGCCGCTCCAAAAGGGCGGCCTTTTTTTCGCTACGCGCCTTCTGATTACGCCGCCGGAGCCTTGCCGAAATCCCGATCCCAGTCGAGCTTGCCCGCGTCGCTCCCCGCGACGGAATAAAGTGCTCCCGGAGCATTGCGGGTCTTTTGGAACTCCTCGAGCGATTGTCCGCGCATCGCGGCATAGATATGCAGATTGGAGACCCCAATCACCGCGCCCAGTTTCTCCAGCATGAAGAAGATCACGCCGTAGTGGATCATGGCCCGCCAATCGCGGCGCGCCACCATGTCGCGCTCCTCCGTCGACAATCCGGCGTCTTGAAAAGCAGCCTCCGGATGTTCAAGAAACAAGCGGCGGCGGGACGGGACGATCAGGCCGTGCAGAAACTCGTTGAGGCGATAAGCCTTGACGCTGCGATCCAGCGTGAACGGATACGTCCCCGGCAACTGCTCAGCGCCGGCCAGTTGTTCGTTCATGCGCTCGCGTAGCGCCCGGTTGGCCTTCTCCTCCAGTCCATTGTCCAATGCGACCGTCTCGTTCTCGTAGATCGCGGTGGCGAGGCCCGTCATCGAGGGCAGATAGTAGCTCTGGTGGATCTTCTTGATGTTGGATGAGAGCGCCCCGCGCATGACCAGCCACATGATCACCTCGGCTCCTTCCAGTCCGCCCAGGCGGGCATAATCCGCGTGGGTCAGTTGAGTGAGCTTCACCGGATCTTTTTCGAACAGTTCCAGGAAATCGAGATCCCACTGGGTGTTGTTGAAGCCGGCCCGCTCGCCGTGGACCTGGTGAGACAAACCTCCCGTCGCCACGATCGCCACCGAGAGATCCTCCGAATAGCTCTCGATGGCCCATCGTAGCGACTGGCCCAGCTTAAAGCAGCGCCGTGCGGACGGAATCGGGAACTGCAGCACGCCGACCTGAAACGGGACAATCGAGCCGGGCCACGCTGGTTCATGGGGCCACAGCATGGAAAGCGGCGAGAAGCATCCATGATCGAGCGGCTTGTGCTGGAAAAAGGACAAGTCGAATTCGTCGGCCACCAAGCCCATCGCGATGTGATGCGAGAGCCTGGCATGTCCCTTCACGGCCGGGAGGGCGCGGGCGCCTCCGCCCTCGTCCGCGACCTCGTAGGAATCGCCAATTCCCAGGGCGAAATGGGAATAATGATCGAAGAAGAACGACGTAACGTGGTCGTTGAAGATCAGGAATAGAACGTCCGGCTTCTTCTCCGCCAGCCAACTGCGAATCGGCTTATACGCTTCGAAGATCGGCGCCCATACCGGATCTGCCGCCTTTTGCCGGTCGAGAGCGAATCCGATCGTCGGAGAATGCGACGATGCAATGCCGCCAATAATTCGTGCCATTGAGTCCTCGAATGGCTTTCAGCATTTCGTCTGCCGAAGCTAAAACGCCCCGAGGACACGGAAAGCCAATCAGCGGTGTGCGCGAGTCTGCGCGCTTTGAAGCGATCGGGTTGCGCCTTGCGGCGCGAACGTAATCTTACTCGCCCGGTGTCATCAGGTGGGCGGTGGTCGTACCGGCGTTCATAATCCAGACGCCGCCGCTATCACGAGTCTCGGGCAGTCCCGTTGTCTTCGTGGTCGCGCCTGGAACGGCGATGGTCATGTGATAGCGGGGATTGGCCTGATCCCCCATTGCGTGGTACCAGACCGAGCCGTACTCGGGCTTGATGCGCGTGCCGTCCTTTTCAGCTTTATCGAGGGCGGCTTGCCGCTCCTTAGCGTCCGTGATGGCTTCGAACTTCAGATTCTGGGCCGCGCGGGGAAGGTTGCCCTTCATGGTGCACTCGACCTTGAACGCGGGCTCGCCAGGCAGCCCGGATTCGTCGTAGCAGACCAAGGCATTCTTTCCTTGGCGAACAGTCTCGTAGGTGTAATCGGCCTTCCACTTAATGACGGTGGCGTCTTTCTTCAATTGGGCTGGGGCTGCCATGAGAGCCTTGTCGATGGCGGCGTCTTGTGCGAACGCGCCGGCGACTATAGCCAGAATTGGAAGAACAAGCGATGCGATGCGTTTCATGCGAGTAATCCTCCAGGTTCGATTGTTTCAACAGGTTCAGTTGACTCAATCAGTATATCGCGGCAATTGGCTCGCGTGACCTTTCCCTAGTAACATCGTCTGAGTAGATGTTGCACCGGAGAGCCGTGGCCCTGAACTCGGGCTTGCAAGTTGATGAAACGGCGTTGATTCGGGCTGCTCAACAAGGCGATCAGGACGCCTTTGAGCAGTTGGTTCGCGTCTATGACCAGAGTGTGCTCAAACTGGCCATGAACCTGTTGAGGTCGCCCGAGGACGCCAGGGACGTTTATCAGGAAGCGTTTTTGAGGGTTTTCCGGAATCTGAACAGCTTCCGGTTCGATTGCAGCTTCCACACGTGGCTGTACCGAATCGTGACCAACTTGTGTCTAGATCAGATGCGGAAGAGAAAAGTGCGCAGAGAGGAACCGGCGATGGTGACGGCGGGCGACGGGCCACTGGATCGCATGGATTCGGTCACCGAGGATCACGCGGATGGGGACCCGCAACGGCGTCTGTTCAGCGGACAGCTTCGCGTGCGGATTAAACACGTGCTCGAAGGAATGACGCCGCGGGAACGAATGGTTTTCGAGCTCCGCCATTACCAGGGGCTGCGCCTGCGGTTAATCGGAGAGATTCTGGGAACTACCGAGGAAGCGGCGAAAAATTGCCTGTTCCGGGCAACGCAGAAGATGCGTGCCGCTCTGGGGGATTTTGTATGAACGAAACACTCGATTGCGCGCAAGTGCGTATGCACTTCGCGCTCCTATTGTATGGCGAGCTCTCCTTCGATGAAGAAGAGCGTGTGGAGTCGCACCTGGACGGCTGCGGGGAATGCCGGGCGGCGCTGGAGCGGGAGAAGTCGCTGCATGCCGCTTTCGATAGCGTCGCGGCTGAGCCGCCGGCTTCGCTGCTTCGGCAATGCCGCGCGGAACTTGCTGCGGCTCTGCATCATGATCAGGGTCCAGTTAGCTCATGGAACAAGGGTTGGTGGGACAGATTCGTCGATTTGCTGGGCGGAGGCGCGGTTCTTCGGCCGGTGGGCGCGGGAGCTCTGATTCTTCTGGGATTCGTTGGCGCCAAGCTGACTCCTTTCTTGAACGAAAGCTTCACTGGCGCTTCGCAGGCCAGCATCGCGCCGCACGTGAGCGACGTTGAAGAACAGCCCGATGGCAGCGTTAGAGTCGTGGTGGACGAAACTCGCCAAAGGACCATCACCGGTAAACTGGACGACCAGCGAATCCGGAGCCTGTTGCTCGAGGCCGCGCGCGATCCAAACAATTCCGGCCTGAGGGCGGACAGCGTGGCGTTGCTGAATCGCCGGGCGCAGTCGGCGGAGATCCGAGGTGTGCTAGTTTATCTCGTTGGCCACGACCAGAATGATGGCGTTCGGCTTAAGGCGATGGAAGGCTTGAAACCCTTCGTGGCGGAGCCGGATGTTCGCGGCGTTCTGTCGCAAGCCTTGTTGGGCGACGCCAATCCGGGAGTGCGGACGCAGGCCATCGAACTGCTCATCCCGGAACAGACCGGCGGCGCATTCGCCAATTTGGACCCGGCGATGATCGGTACCTTGCAGGAGTCGATGTTGCGGGAGCGGAATGAGAGCGTCCGGGAGCGATGTGAAAGGGTGTTGCAGGCGGTGAACGCGTCCGCTGAAATTTACTGAGATGCGAGAGGTTTTTGTACTGCTGCTCGGCGTGCCGGCCGCGCTCTTCGGCCAGGATATCCGGCCCGAGATTCAATTCGTCAACGGCATGTACCAGCGCTTTCAGCAGGGTGGCGCTGACGCGTCGCCCACGTTGCAGGTATCTTCCCAGGTGAGGGTGGTGATGAAGGGCATGCCCGCCGGGAACAACCGTGTTTCCTTCCAGTTTCTGCAACGCGCCGCCGCCCGTTCTTTGCAAGAGGCCGAACGGAAATTGCGTGGCTCGGCATCGATCACCAATGGCGCAGGCGTCACGCTGATTAACGCGCAGGGGTTCACGACCATCTCGACGCTCGAAATCCACGTGCCGCCTCTGGTCAAACGCGCGAGCGTGGAAATCCTGCGAAACGGGGATATCGAGGTCTTCAACTTCCCAGGAGCGCTGTTCGCCAGCACTCAGGCGGGCGACGTTCAGGCCGAAAATATCGGCGGACCGGTGTCGATTCATACCGGGGGCGGGCACATCCGGCTGGGCCGCGTGGCGGGCGGCGTGGAATGCTCGACGGGGGCGGGCTCGATCAGGATTGAAAGCGCTGGAGGCGATGTCAATTGCCGCACGGCCGGCGGAGAAATCGTGGTGAATGAGGCGCAAGGTCCGGTGTGGCTGGCCAACGGCGGAGGCAGCATCGCTGTGGAGCACGCGGCCCGGAACGTCGAGGCGCATTCGGTGCAAGGCGGCATCCAAGTGGGACAGGCAGGCGGGACCGTGACGGCGGACGCGCGCGGCGGAGAGATCCGCATCGGATCGGCGGCGGGCGTGCGCGCGGAGTCGGCCGACGGACCGGTGCACCTGGTCGGGGTAAACGGCGTGCTCAGCGTCTCGGCAGCCCTGGGAAGCATCCTGGCTGAGCTGATGGCCGGGGCGCGCCTGAAGGATTCGTCTCTTATGGCTGCTTCCGGAGATATCACCGTGATGATCCCATCTAATCTGGGACTGCGCGTGATGGCGACGAATCAAAAGGGTGGCGTGCCCCGCGTCGAATCCGATTTTTCGGGCGTACAACTCCGCATGCTGAACTTTGACCGCCCGGCTCTGGCGGAAGGATTGATTAACGGCGGGGGGCCGACGCTCCTGCTGAGCGGTAGTGGAATGATCTATTTGAGGCGAGTGAAATGATGTTTCGAAACCTTGTCCTTTTTAGTTGCGCGGCCCTGGCGCTGCCCGGCCTGGTGGTATCCAGCTTGGAAGCTCAGCCGCTTCAATTGGTCCAGGTGGCGAACGTTGGCGGGGGCTATCTGGGAGTCGGCGTCCGCGACGTGAACGGGGACCGGGCCAAGGCCCTCAAGCTGCCCGAGGAGGCTGGCGTTGAAGTAACGGATCTGCCTGATCCGAACAGCCCGGCCAGTCTGGCTGGATTGAAAGTCGGCGACGTCGTGATGCAATATAACGGTCAGCGCGTGGAAGGCAATGAGCAATTCTCCAGGCTGGTTCGAGAGACTCCGCCGGGTAGGGAAGTGAAGCTTCAGGTTTACCGGAATGGAGCTCCGCAGACCATCACCGCGAAGATCGGCGCTCGCCCCGATGGGATCACCTTTCAGGGGCAATTAATTCCAGGTGTACCTTACACCGCAACTATCGCGCGCACGATGACGGATGTCCCGCTTCCGCGGATGAGCTGGAGGATCGGCAGCCTCGGCGCGGAAGTGGAGGCCCTGCAATCTCAGCTCGCTGAGGCGTTCGGCGTGAAAGAAGGCGTTCTGGTGCGTGCGGTGACCAAGGGCTCCGCCGCGGATCGGGCTGGGATCAAAGCCGGCGACGTGATCACCCGCGTGGGAGACGCAAGAGTGGCTACGCCCGCCGATCTGTCCACTCATATTCAGGCCGCCCGCGGACAATCGGCGATGTTGGCTGTGACGCGCGAGCACAGAGAGTTGTCGGTGATGGTCACGCTGGATAGCCTCGGCCAGGCTCGTTTCTAACGCGCCGGCCGCACTTCCACCTGCCGGTAAATCGTGCGGGTCTGCGCGAGCGTAGGGAAATGGATGCCGGGCAAAGCGGCGGTCGCCGTCCCCGCCGCAACGGCCCAGCGCAACGACTCCGCGAACGTTTTCCCTTTGTCCTTGCTCCAGACGAAGGCCGCTGCCAGCGCGTCCCCCGCTCCGATCGGACAGAGCGATTCGATGCGCGGGGGCAGCGCCTCAAACGTGCCCTCCGGAGATGCGCCGATCGCGCCCCGCGCGCCCAGCGACAGAATCACGGACTCCGGACCCATGGCGTGAATCCGGTCGACCGCTTCCAGGAATTGCGCGCGCGTCAGTAGCGCTCGGCCGAGCAAGCGCTCGGCTTCGGGCTGATTGGGAGTGATGACCGTCGGCTTCGCTTCGAGTGCATGAAGCAGGGCTTCGCCGTCGGTGTCGAGCAGGGTCTTGACGCCTCGCGCGCGCGCCAACTCGATCAACTCACAATAAAAGTGCGGAGGCACTCCGGGTTGGATGCTGCCGCAGATCAGCAGCCAGCTCGCCTTGCCGATCACCGCCTCGGCCAGATCGCGAATTGCACCGATCTCCTGCGGCTCGAGCGGCGCGCCGACTTCATTCAGCTTTACCGTAAGGCCCTGTTTGTCGGAGATGGTGAGATTTATGCGGCTCTCCGATTTCACATGTACGGCTTCGAAGGGAAAACCCATGCCGGCAAGGGACTGCTCCATGTGCTTGCCCGCCGCGCCGCCGGAGGTCAGCAGCGCCAGCGTCTTGCCGCCGAAAGCATGAATCACCTGCGAGGCATTGATGCCTCTACCGCCCGCTGCCTCCGCCCTGCCAAGAATGTACGCGCGGTCTTCGAACACCAATTTGTCGACAGTGACAGTCCGGTCCACGGCCGGGTTGATGGTCAGCGTCAGGATCAAGCTAACATGGTAACCTCTTGAGACGCCATCCTCTCTTTGGCGCGTACGTGGCTCTGGCGTGCGTGTGCGTCCTGTGGGGCACGACGTATCTGGGAATCCGCATCGCCGTGGCTGAACTACCGCCTGCCGCCCTGATGTGCGTCCGCTATCTGATCTCCGGCACACTGATCTCGCTTGCGGCGCTCCTGCGCGGCGCGAAATTTCCGCGCGGCCGCGACCTCTGGACGACCGCTGCATTTGGCGTTCTAACGGTTGGCGTCGGCACCGGTGCGCTGAGCTTCGCCGAAGTATCCGTGCCGAGCGGCATTGCCTCTTTGTTCGTGGCGACCGGTTCGTTCTGGCTGGTCGGCGCCGAAGCCGCGATGCCCGGCGGCGAGCCTCTTCACGCGCCCACACTGGGAGCGATGCTGATCGGAGCAACGGGCGCGGCGCTTCTGTTCGTCCCGGACAACACGCTGGTCTCGCGAGCTCAGTTGATGGCTGGATTCGGATTGATTCAGCTTGGATATCTAGGCTGGGGATTTGGATCGGTTTGGCAAAAGCGGCGAGCCGCGTCTCAAGCCAGCGCGGTGCACCCGATTGTAAGCGCGGGAGTCCAGCAACTCGCCGTAGGCGCAGCCTTCGCGCTTCCGGCCCTGCTCGGCCCCCGCCCGCATTGGACCACGCGCGGAATCGAAGCGACGCTCTATCTGGCGATCTTCGGAGGCACGCTTGGTTACAGCGCGTACGTGATCGCCGTGACCACCTTGCCCGTCGCGATCACGTCGATTTATTCCTACATCAACCCGCTGGTCGCCGTGCTGCTCGGCGTGTGGCTTTACGGCGAGCCATTCACGATCCGCGAAGCCGCCGCGATGGCGCTGATCTTCATCGGGGTCGCCCTGGTGAAGCAGGCGCAATCTCGAAGAGCGCGGACAAAAGCTGCGTTAGGGGATCGTTAAGGAAGGCGCCGGTCGCGGTCCAGCAGCTTCGCGCCGAGTGCGCCGCCGCAAGCAGGCAGCACCGTGAAAAGCACGAACGTCACCAGGATCGACATCAGCATCAGGGACGGATCGTGGATCACATTGATCATCTGATCGATTTGGGCCTCGCCAATCGCCGGGCCCTTTAGCTGCTGCCGCATCTGGTCCAGGACGGCCGGGTCGGACAGCGCTGCGACCAGCGCCGCGAGCATCACCGCGGTGATGGCAAACCCGAAGATGCCGCTGATCCAGCCAAGGTGGGCTCCGTGAAGCATCGAGAGCTTTTCGCCGGTTCGGCGTTCATAGAGGTAAACCGCCCAGAACCCCGCCGCCACCAGGCTAAGGAATGTCGCAGCCGGCAGCCGTAGCTGGCCGGAAAGAATCAATAGAATAAAACCCGATATGCCCGCGAGCAGCCCGGCGCGCACCGCCGCTCCGTTGCGAAATCCGATCGGTGGCAGGCGCGAGGCCACCGGCGGCGCAATCACCGGCATCGGCGGCGGAGGCGGCGCCGCAAAGACTATGTCCTCCTCGCGCTGAGGTTTTCCGCATTTATGGCAGAAACGTGCGTCTTCGGGCAGCTTGGCTCCGCAAGTGCAGTACTCGGGCACGTTTTCAGTGTGGCACGTTATTCTAGGTT
>JASHRP010000001.1 GCA_030037375.1 Bryobacteraceae bacterium
CGCAAGCCGTGCTTTTGCGATTTGCGCTTTCCGGCCGGCTCGCGGCACATCGCGAACGAATGATCGCCCGCGGCCTGGAGCGGCTGAAAGCCACGCTCGAAGCCTGCGCGGCGGAGCTTCCGCACGGCAGCCGGTTCACGCATCCTGAAGGCGGAATGAACATTTGGATTCGTCTTCCTGAGCCGCTGGATTCTGCCGAAATTGCCGCGCGCGCTGCTCGCGAAGGCGTCAGTTTTCTGCCTGGCCGCCACTTCGTGGTGTCTCGTCCGCAAACGCAGTGTCTGCGCCTCAGCTTCGCGGGTCTCGATCCGGAACGGATCCGCAGAGGCTTGTCGGTCTTGGGAAGTATCGTCCGGAGTGAACTCGATCGCGCAAGCAAAAGGAGTGGGGATACAAATGTACTTGTCTGAAGACTTTCGACTGAAAACCGGTCTGGCCGAGATGCTCAAGGGCGGCGTCATCATGGACGTCACTAACGTTGAGCAAGCCAAGATCGCCGAGAAAGCGGGCGCGGCTTCGGTGATGGCGTTGGAGCGCGTTCCCGCGGACATCCGCAAGGAAGGCGGCGTCGCGCGCATGGCGTCGATTCGCATTATCAAAGACATTATGGGCGCGGTGTCGATTCCCGTGATGGCCAAAGCGCGCATCGGGCATTTCATGGAAGCGCGGGTTCTCGAAGCGCTCGGCGTGGATTACATCGATGAAAGCGAAGTGCTGACGCCGGCCGATGAAGAGCATCACATCGACAAGAAGGGCTTCAAGGTTCCCTTCGTTTGCGGGGCTCGCAATTTGGGCGAAGCTCTGCGACGCATCGCCGAAGGCGCGGCAATGATTCGCACGAAGGGAGAAGCGGGCTCGGGCAATATCGTCGAAGCGGTCCGGCACATCCGCACGATCGTCAAAGAGATGAAGCAGCTCACCGTGCTCGGCAAGGAGGAACTGGTGCACGAGGCCAAGAACCTCGGCGCGCCGCTCGAGCTGGTGGAGTGGGTCGCCGAGCACGGCAAACTTCCCGTGCCGAACTTTTCTGCCGGCGGCATCGCCACTCCCGCGGATGCCGCGCTGGTGATGCAGCTCGGAGCCGAGGCCGTGTTCGTCGGCAGCGGCATTTTCAAGAGCGAGGACCCTGAGACCCGCGCGCGAGCGATTGTCAAAGCCGCGACCTATTTCAACGATCCCGAAAAGCTGCTGGAAGCGAGCGAGGGGCTCGGCGAGGCGATGCGCGGCCTCGACATCGCGAAACTTCCCGAGGGCGAGCTGCTGCAAACCAGAGGTTGGTAGTGAAAACGGTAGGTATCCTGGCCCTTCAGGGCGACTTCGAAGCCCACCGCAAAGCGATCGAGCGAGCGGGAGCCCGCGCCGCGGAAGTCCGCACGGCGGAGCAGATGAACGCTTGCGACGGATTGATCCTTCCGGGCGGCGAAAGCACTACAATGCTCAAGCTGCTCGGATTAGAGAACCTGATCGAGCCTCTGCGCGAGTTTGGGCAAAAGAAACCGATCTATGGAACCTGCGCGGGCGCGATCCTCATCGCCCGCGAGGTTTCCCATCCCGCGCAACCTAGCCTCGATTTGATGGATATCGGCGTCGAGCGCAACGCGTACGGCCGCCAGGTCGACAGCCACATCGCGAAAATTTCGGTTGACGGCAACGGCGGAGGCGAACTCGAAGCGGTTTTCATTCGGGCGCCCATTATCCGCCGGGTCGGCTCGGGCGTGCGCGTGCTTGCGCGCCATCAAGGCGATCCGGTGTGGGTGGAGCAGGGCCAGCACATGGCGACAACCTTCCATCCCGAGCTGACTGGCGACGCGCGCGTCCACCAGCACTTTGTAGAGAAGCTCTAATTCGCCTTGACCCTCTTGGTGCCCGGCGGGACGACCAGCTCAAACGCCGAATCCGGCAGCGAGGCATTCAGCTTCACATCCGAATAGGTCGCGATCCGGTAATCGCCGGAGGGCTCCGTCCCTTTCTGCCGGATGGGAGTGCCCTTGCCTTGCGGAATCCACAGCTCAACTGACTTGATATACTTCTGTCCTTCGGCCGATTTCGGGGTCAGAATCAAATGCGCCGACGGTATGCCATCGATCGGATCCGTGCCAACCAGCTTGATCGCGTAGTCGGCCTCCATCTCCTGCCGGGTGACCGCGAAACCCAACAGCACCGTCTCGTCCATGGTGTGCGCGAATTTCTTGAGGTCGAACACCTGGACTATCGGAACCTTCGGCAGGTATTTCTCCACCATTCCACCGTTTAAATGGATGATGTAATGATCCGGGCCCTCGGTAAAGTCCAGGTTGCCGACAACCCCGTTCTTGGCGCGCTTCAAGAAAAACTTCCCATCGATCATGTCGTCCGTGTCGAGCACCTTATCGTGGTCCAGGCGCTTCACCGTCGCCGAGTACGACTTGAACTGCTGGGCTGCGACGTCGATACGGTTCAATACGTCGTCGAGCGTGTCCGCGCCGGCGCAAGTTAGAGTAAGCGCGAACGCGCTGACTGCAGCAAGAACTGTGGAAAGGATTCGCCTCACGGCTTTGTATAAGCCATGTATCCGGTGACGTCGTCTTCGGCGTCTTTGAGCGGTTCTACGCGCGTCACCGACTGGTGTGTTTTAAACCGCGAGTTCACCATCGCCGCGGCCTTTTGTGCCTGCTCCGCCGCAGGAACACCGTCGAGCAACTGCGGGGCGATCCAGAACAATCCCGTTCCCTGCTCGGCCGGCAGCATCACCACGTTTGCGGCGCGGGGCTGGTCGCGGAACAGCTCTCGCGGTGTGAAGAAAATGAACGCCAGAATCAGCGCGCAGATGACATCGTACTGCCAGCTCATCCGCGGAAAATCCCACAGCACGTAGCGGCTCCAAGTGCTCATCCGCTTTTAGTCTACAACGCCCGCGCGCGAGGTGGTCAGAGCGGCGGACCGATATGCCTTCGACGATGGATGCGCTGTAGCGATTGACAGCCTATGAATCTCCAGCGCTCAATTATCGGCTGGCGCCTTCTCGAGTCGGTCGACAATAACAATCGGAAGCGGAATAGAGGTCGGCTCTAAGGCCAGCCCCAGTCTCTCTCGGAGGGCGTCGGTTATGAACGCATCGTCGGAGAATTACGTCGGCCGCGCGGCGAGCGCGAGAAACTCATCGCGAGTTGCTTTGTTGCTCCGGAATTGGCCGAGCATCGTGCTGGTGACGGTGCCCGAATGCTGTTTCTCCACGCCGCGCATCATCATGCAGAAGTGCCGAGCCTCGGCCATCACGGCCACGCCGCGCGGTGAAATCGCGGTCTCGACGGCTTCCGCCACTTGCTGCGTCAGCCGCTCTTGCAGTTGCAGCCTTCGCGCGTACATATTCACGATGCGCGGAATCTTGCTCAGCCCGATCACCTGATCCTTGGGCAGATACGCCACGTGAATCCGGCCGAAGAACGGCAGCAAATGGTGCTCGCACATGCTGAAGAATTCGATGTCCTTCACGATCACCATCTCGTCGCAATGGACTTGGAACACGGCGCCGTTGACGATCTGATCCAGGCTCTCTTCGTAGCCGCGCGTCAGGAAACGCATCGCCTTCTCGTAGCGCTCCGGCGTATGCAGCAATCCCTCTCTCGCCGTATCCTCGCCGAGCATTTCCAGAACGTCCTTCATCCGCGCGGCAATCGATTCCGAGCGCGGCGGCATCACCTTCACAGCGGCCTTTTTCAACCTCCAACCTCCGTTCCACGCGCGTCCCGCGCGATCAGCTCAAACGCGTTTCGCGCCGTCTCCACAATGCGGACGCCCGCAAAGCGCGGCTTCAAATTCCATTTCTCGCTAAGACGCCGTTCTATGAAAGACGCCAAGTTTTCAGTGGTCGGAACAGCGCCCAGCATCTCCGGCACGTCCTGATTCAGATTCTTGTGATCCACCAGGCGAAGCACCCGCTCTTCCACCAAACGATCCAACTCCGCCCGATTCACCACCTGCCCATCGTCTCCG
The DNA here is from genome assembly GCA_030037375.1 of Bryobacteraceae bacterium. Lineage (GTDB taxonomy): Bacteria > Acidobacteriota > Terriglobia > Bryobacterales > Bryobacteraceae > Palsa-187. The sequence goes on from JASHRP010000001.1 coordinate 3,973, forward strand.
GCCGCGCCTTCCACCGAAACCTCCAGCGTGTAATCGTGGCCATGGCCGTAAGGATAATTGCACTTTCCGTACAGCTTGCGATTTTCCGCCTCGCTCAACGCGGGCGAATGCAGACGATGCGAAGCCGCGAAATGATACCGTCGGGTCAGGCGCATCTCTATTCCCCGCCCCGATAGTCGACGTACAAATCCTCGGTCTCGTAGAGCCGGACATTATGCAACTTCACGCCCGCGGGATCGACTCGACCTTCGATCCGACGCCAGACCTCGCGCGCGATATTCTCTGTCGTCGGCACCACGCGGTCAAACGGCGGCACTTCGTAATTCAGGAACCGGTGATCCATCGGCTCGACGATTTCCTGATTCAGGATGTCTTTCAACTCTCGCAGATCGAAGACCATCCCGGTGGCCGGGTTCGGCTCGCCCTCAATCGTCACTTCGACGACGTAGTTGTGCCCGTGGCCATGAGGATTGGCGTTGTTCCCGTAGACACGCCGATTCTCCTCCGCGCTCCATTCCGGATTTGAGCACACGTGGGAGGCCGAAAATTCGGCCCTTCGAGTCAGCAGCATAATCCCCTA
>JASHRP010000228.1 GCA_030037375.1 Bryobacteraceae bacterium
CTTCCCATAACTCCAGCGGAAACCCGGCAGCCCATACCGCGGGATCGTAATGTAACTGGCCGGAGGGATCTTGGTGGAGGTTCGCGACGGGCGTGTAATGCAGCTCCAGTTCTCCGGCAGCCCCGGTACGCGCTTCGATAAGCGCCTGCCGCTCCGGCGAACGCCATAACCAGACTGAATGGCCCCATGGAACCGCAATGAAATCCACGGGCCTGGCCGAGACGTCTTTCTGCGGATGGTTGCGTACCTGGATCTGGCTCAGGGCTGAAAAATAATCGACGCGCCGGAAACTCCGTTCCCAATCGAGAGATCCGTCCTCCGCGATGGCCATGCCGCCTTCCGACGGCCCGACGATGTAATGTTGCAGGTCATCGATGGAGTTCGGGTCGCCCAGCGATCTTTGCGGAATGAGTCCGGCAATTTTGACTTTTCCCTCACCCAGGTCGTCGGCATTGAGCGCGAGCAGCCGGCTCAAGGCGGCGACGTACTCCGAGTATCCCTGTTCCTCAGTCTGCATTCGCTCGAGGTGGTCCACGCGGCGCTTCTCCTCCAGCGTCAATTTAGCCATACGCAGCTCCGCGGTCCACCCGCCAGATTCAGCTTTCACCGCGGCTTTCTCGAGGTCGATCTGCCCTTGCAGTTCGGCGAGTTCCCCCTTGAGCTCCGACACCTCGCGCGTCCACGCCGGACTCACGCGCTCGAGGGTTGTGAATAGCGCGCGGATCACGGCGCGGCGAACCCGGCTGGTTAGTTTCTTGTGCGCCAACTGGTCCAGCAGAATGTGAATGACATTGAGTGAATTGTTGCGGAGGCTGATCGAGGCGCGCTCGTTCCCGTCGAGGTCCATCGCCGCCGTGGGATAGTCGTTGGCCTGGCCGGCCAGGTAAAACGATTGCGCGCTTGGCGTGGTGACATGAGATACGAAGGGGTTCAGCCCTTTCAGTTTGAACTCAGTCATCGGATAACGATTGGTCAGCACGTGGTGCGCCCCTCCCTCCGGGCGGCCGAACCAATCGATCAAGTTATACCCCTGACTGTAGACTTCTTCGCTCGTATTCATGCCGTGGTCGGAAACCAAGACGAGCACTGTAGTGGAGGCAAATGGGCTGGCTTCAATCGCCGACCAGACGCGTCCAACCAGAGCGTCCAAGTGTTCCAGCACGTGAAGCTGTACCGCCGCGTCCTTGATGAGATGCGCGGTGTGATCATATTCGCCCGTGTAGTAATCCAGATAACGCACATGCGTATCCTTCAACTTGCCGATCAACTCACTCTCGCTCTGAGCATTTAGCAAGTTACCCAAGTCAATTCCGTTGGTCCACTCATCGAACAGTTCTTTCGGGCCGCCGCGGAATGTGTTTGTCAGGCTGGATGGCAGCGTCTCCCAGCGCACTCCGCGCTGGTATAGTTGGAAGCTCTGATAGCGCTCATCCGGAGCGAAACGATCGGCCAGCAACGGAACATGATTTTGATCGAGCAGATCCACACCGGGCATATCCGCGCGGCGGTTCCTGGCGTAGCCGACGTAGAACGGAAAGAAATTCATGTAATCGTAGACCCGCAGGGTGTACCGGTCAAACTCGGAGTTGCCTCGAACCTCCAAATGCCGGCCCGTGTCCAGCAACGACCAAGACGGCGAGGAGAGGCTGAGGCCTCGCACATAGAAGTTTTCCATCCACACGCCGTTCTGCTGGAATACATATTCGATCCAAGGCAACCGGCTGCGTCCCAGCCGCGCGCCTTCCGCGCGCTCGGAGACTGAGTGCGCCAGCAGATCCTCCGGCAGGCCGTCGACCTTGAGCACGACCACGCGGTCAACCTGTGCGTAGGCCATGCCGCTTATGAGCAGAAGCAGGGCCTTCATTTCTACTGCGCCTCCGTGACAGCGGTACTGTCGGCGCGGCGCACGACCTTGGCGCAATTCTCGCGATCGATTTGCTCCACCAGTTGCGTTGAGCCTTTGGGCGAGCCCAACGCGCCGATTTCTTCGACCGCGCGGCAGACGTCGCCGGTGTTCCAAACGATCTGGGGTTGCGGGCCGGAATGTTCAACGCGCCGCAGGAACGTTACGTCCGAAGCGATTCGCCGCTGGTTTTCGAGTTGCACACGAAGGTCCTCGCCACTTTCCTTTTCGCGGTGGGAGTAAATTCCGAGGCTGGCGATACTGGCGGCCCGGTATCCCGCGCGGGCGATCGCACTGTGACGGTAGGCGGGTAGCTCGTTATCGCGGTCGCGCTGCACACGGGCGGACAAGCCGTTTGGATCAGCGGCGTAGCGGAGCAGCGCCGCGTATTGGCGTTCGGCGAAATCGGCCTGACCTTTCGCGCCCGCCTCCACCGGGTTGACACCCATCAAATCCAGATATTTTTGCAGAACACTACGAAGTCCCGGCTCCATCGAATCGTCAAGCTCCAGCCATTCGCGCACCTCGGCGTAAGCCTTCAGCCGCGCCGCCCGGTTAGTCGGCTCTCCATGGCGTGTGATGACGAACTCGAAGGCGGTTGAGCCGAAAAAATACGGCCAATTCGCTAGCTTCGACAGCCCGGTCACGCCGGTTACAAGGTCAGTAAAAAAGTGACGGAGCATCTCGTGTGCTTTGGGCGAGTAAGTGTCGCGAAAATCGACTAAGAGGAGGGGCGCCTTGGGGTTTTCCAGCGCATACAGCGCCAGCGGAATCATTTCCTTGCCATCCCGCACTTCACGGCAGCCCTTCCACGAAGTGAGCCGCGGGTCGCGGTATGGGTTGCGGATGTTGAGGAACTGACCGTCGAATTTGGTCCGGGACCCTAAGCTCTGGGTCGCGACCCAAAGGAGCGCGTAACTACGCGACGCCTTGAAGCCGAACGACTCAAAGAAGAGTCCATTGGCTTCCGCACGCTGCCGCAGCAACTCCCAATTATGGCCGCGTGTCTCTTCGCTCCGGGCACGCTCCCGTGCATAGGCCGAGTCCAAATCCTGCCGGTCGAGCAACCCCCCAAGCGTCTCGTAGTCGAGCATCAGGCGCGTATTGATTTCGACCAGTTCCCGCTCGCTAAATACCTCTTTCAAGCGCGGGTCGTCAGACAATTCAGAAAGGATCGCGAGACCTTCCATCGTCCGCACTTCACTGCTGTCCGCCAGGTTGCCGCGATAACTGTGCGCCGAGCCGCGAATGAACCCTCCACGCGGGTCGAAAGCTAGCGTCTCCGCCATCCATCCCGCGAGCGAGCGCCACACCTTGCGCTCAGGAGCGCTCAAATCCACAGCAGGCGCGGGACGGCGATCGGGGTTACCATGCAGCCCGGCGCGCCAATAGAAGAACGGAACCGAGCCAGCGGCCCGCTGTAGCAGGGTGGGTTGCGGAGAAGTGAGCACCCATACATATCGAAGACGATCCGTTTCGGGGTCGTTGCCGCCGAGCCGATCACGCAAGACACTGAGCAGCGGTACAGACGCCGGAGCCCCAACGCTGGACGCCGGCGCCTTTCTGAAAATTGTGATCAACTCGGACCCTTCTGCGACGGGCACTTGCTCGACTTGAAATTCGGGAGCCGCGCGAAGAGGAAGGAGCAAAAAGAGGAGCACCCCCGCGAGCACCCAATGCCTGCCGGTTCTTTGAGCCAAACCCTGCATCCGCACTTGCCTGTTTCGCTAGGGCATCTGAAGCGCCATTAGGGCCGCGCTCCTAAAGCAATGAAAAAAAGGAGCTGGCCGCAGCATCCACTGCGGGCGTCCCAGCCTCCAAGTGGCGAGGGGCTGACGCGCGGCCGCAGGTCCGACTCGGGCGCCGTCAGTACGGGAATCCAAGTCGGTCCGCATAGGTGGATCCGGCTTGAAATGGCGCTTGTATACCCCGCACTCGTCCAAATCCTGGTGCTGGCCACTCGCGTGCATTCGAAACTCGCATGAAAAAGCAACAATTTCGAGGAATGCGAACCCAAGGTATAACGACGTCGTCGGAGAGAGGACTGGGACCGCGTTCGGCAGGTCAATCCGGAGACAATCAAGGGCTGTCGGACATTGCCGATGCAGATTCGGAGAGCGTCGACGAACTGGTTGAGGAGGGACAGGCGTTTGAGGCCGCTGTGATCAGTGGTATCGAGGACGCCCCGCCGGTGGGAGTCGCGGAGGTTCGCACCAAGCAGCTCCCGGAAGACGACGTGCCTCCGGAATATCAGGGGTTAGACCAATAGGCTGGTGGCCAACGTGACCGCCAGCAGTCTACCGGCGGCGTCCGTGCATGCACATTTCCATGCTCCACGCAGGGCAAAGGCGAAGAGGCGCGCTGGCTTTACGCGGAGGGCGCGCATCTACACCGCGATCCGTCATACGCATGGCCTGCCGCGCCTCAGAGGCGGCCGCGAGCATTCCCAGCGCTGATGCGTAGGCTGGCTGTTCCACTGCCGACCATTGCGCTCAAGCGCCCGACGACGTCTTTCAAAGCCTTCGACTGCGCGCTCAGCTCCTCGGTGGCTGAGGCGCTGTCCTGGGCGCTGGCGGCTATGGTCTGCGTCACTTGGTCCATTTGAGCGATGGCTTTGCCGATCTGTTGGATTCCGCGGGCCTGCTCCTGGCTGCCCAAGTTGACCTCGTCCACCAGCGTCTTCACTTTGGTTGACTCTTCGGTGACGGCGCGGATAGCAACCGCCACTTCATCCATCTTGGCCTTGCCGCCGTTGGATTTCGCTATCGACTCCTCGATCAACGCCGCCGTATCCTTCGCAGCCTGGGCCGAGCGTTGCGCCAGATTGCGCACTTCTTCGGCCACAACCGCGAAGCCCATGCCAGCCTCACCGGCGCGCGCCGCTTCCACCGCGGCGTTCAACGCCAGAATGTTGGTCTGGAAGGCGATCTCGTCGATGACCTTGATGATCTTGGAAATCTTGCCGCTGGAAGCGTTGATCTCACCCATGGCAGTCACCATCTGCTCGAGCGACTGATTTGCCTTCGCAAACCTTTGCTGCGAGTGCGTCACCAGATCGGCGGCCGCGTTGCTGTTTTCCGTATTCCTGCTGGCCATGGAGCTGATTTCTTCAGTGCACGACGAGGTCTCTTGAAGCG
>JASHRP010000229.1 GCA_030037375.1 Bryobacteraceae bacterium
AAGCAGGGACTGCTTCGCGCCGCACTCCGTTTTGCGCGGGTTCCTCAAAAAGTAAAGCGTCCGACGAGCTGGCCGGAACGCGGCGTGTCCCCGGCGCCCTCGGCCGTCGCGACGGAGCCATAGCCGCTGGTGTAGTAGCCACCGGCGGAGAAAGCGCCGCCAGCCGTGCCGGGAGCGGTGGTAATCGCGCCGGTCGCGGGCATCGAAAGGAACAGCCGGTTGAAAACGTTCTGGAACTCAGCGCGAATCTGGAAGTTAACTCTTCCTTCCTTGCCGATGCGGAAGTTCCGGCCGAAACTCATATTCTCCATCGGCTGCCTTTGCCAACGGTAATTGTTGTAGAACGGCGCTGCGGTCCCCCACTGTCCCGATCCGGGATCGGTCCAGGCAGCCGGATTGAGAACCAGCGTAGTCTGTGGATTGAAACATCCGCAGTTCGGGTTGACCAACAGCGGATTCACTCCCGGATTGCGGTCGTCAAGGTTAACCGGAGACCCGTTGAATCCGCCCTGCCGTAGCAATATGGTCTCAAGCTGATTGGCTGATGACGCGGACTCAATCAGTTGACCGTTCTGATAGCGCAGCAGCCAGCCGAGCTGCCAGCCGCGAACCACCTGAGTGAGCACTTTCATCTTCTTGCTGTCGGACTGGAAGCCCGGCGTCATGTAGGTGCCGGAAAGGATCAGCGCCTCTGGAAAGACCAACTGATTGAGCTGCTTGGCCTGCCCGTAGTTGAAGATGTCTTCGATGACCGGATTGTAGGAAAGGAAGATCGGCGCCTCCGAGCCCGCGCCTATATCCGTGCCTTTGGACCAAACGAACGAGGCCTGCGCCGACAAGCCATGCGAAAAGCGCTTGGTAGCCTTGGTCTGCAGCGAGTCGTACCAGGTTTTGCCCATGGGAGGGCCCAGGAATGAACTCGGGCCGCCACTCGCCCACTGCGGCACCGGGCGGAGCTGCTGGTTGACCGTTTCATTCGGCGGCATTCCCGGGTAGGCTGGTCCGATTCCGGCTTGAATCGCCTGCGGAGAGTTTATCAGATCGGTCAGCAAAGCCAGATCGGCCGGATTGTTGAGGCTGAGCCCGTGCGCCGCAAGAATCGCGTTGTTCAGGCAGTTACATTGGTACTGGTCGAGACCTTCCGCGGACCACCAGACTCCCCGATTCCCCACATACGAAGCTTCTACAACCAGGTCCCGGCGCAGTTCACGCTGCAAACCGATGCTCCACTGCACGGTCCGCGGCGGCCGGGCGCTCGGACTGAAGATTGTGTTCGGAGACGACGGCGGCAACAGGCCATCCGTCAATATCGGCAGTCTGCCGGGATTATAGTTGGGCCACGTTACCGTGGGGAACGGATTGTTTTCGAAAGCCCCGGTCGCCGGAGAGATCCCATAACCCAGGGGGTTGAAGGTATAGTAATTGGCCAGGCTGTATTGGATGCCGCTGGGGGTTTGAACCACGCCATACGTAACGCTGGCGCCGGCGCGCAGCACAGTCTTGGGGTTGATCTGATAGGCTGCTCCGAGGCGCGGCCCGAAGGCCCACGGGTAATTGTGCGACAACTGGCAGCCGCAGGTGGCTCCGTAGATTTCGGCGCCCGGAAGGCCTACAGTCGGATCGATCGTAGTGAAAGAGGCAATCGGCATGCGGCCGTGTTCTTCTTCCAGATAGGTCTGGAAATCGTAACGCAGGCCGTAGTCGAAGGTGAACTTCCGCGTGACCTTCCAGCTATCCTGCGCGTACAATCCGATGCTGTGTTGGCCCGTCTTCGTCTGGGTGTTCGGACTGATTTCAATATCGTCCGGCAGGCCCAACAGGAAGCTGGCATAACTGAACCCCGAGGCATCGGCAAAGTTAAAAGGCTGGTTATTTTGCCAGGGATCGGCGGTTTCGGCGTTGGAGATGCCGAAGGCTCCATTGGCGCGCCATCCGCTGTGCTCGGGAAATCCATCCACGCTAAGCTCACCACCGAACTTGAAGGAATGGTTCCCCTTGACCCACGTCAAATTGGCGTTGGCAGTCGACTTCTCCTCCCACAGAAAGGCAATGAAAGCCGGACCTAATCCTCCCAAGTTCGGGCCGCCATACCCGCCGCTGATGAGGTTATCCAGGCCAAAAGCGACGTTCGTCGTGGGAGCGCCATCGAAAAATCCGCCGATCGAGGGGAAACGGTCGTTCTGGAAATACCCGTTCATACCGATCGAGCTCTGACTGAAGCTCGGATAGTCCGTCGGCTGATACTGCTGAATGTAACCGATGCCGAGGTGCAGCAGCAGCGTGGGCGTAAGGGTCTGATCGTAATTGACGCGGGTGGTAACGTTCCGGAGGGCGGTGGGCGCGGGAGCGTTGTAAGCCTCCGTGACCCCGTTGGCTCCAGGCGAGTTCGTCTCCAGCCGCGAGAAGTACCAGCCGATCTTGATGGTCGGGCTGATGGAATGATCCATCTTGAAGGACCAATTGGTGGTGTGCAGCCAGTTTTGGTAGGCGGGAGCAAGGTAGTTGTTGATGATGCCGGGTTGGTTCGCCTGCGGGAAAAAGTTCTGGATCGCAAGCGCCACCGGATCCATCCTGGTGAGCGGAATCTGCTGGTTGGGGAAAGGATTCCGCACCAACGATCCATCCACGGTGTGGTTGGTGGCAGGATCGAAAACCTCTCCGAACGACAACGCCTGGCCCGCCGGGTCTACCGCGGGCGCGCCCGTTACCGTGTTAACGATGGGCACCGTGGCCACGCAGCCGGGACCCTGGACATAAGCGAAGCAACCGGCTGTGCCAAAATTCCCGCTCTCATAGGCGGCCGTTGGCACGGTCTGAATGCTGTTGGAAGTGGTGCTGGCCTGGCGGAACTGCTCGTAATTGAAGAAGAAGAAGGTTTTGTTTTTCCCGTTGTACACCTTCGGAATGTCGACTGGCCCGCCAATTGTGAAACCATAATCGTTGCGTCGCAGGGCGTTACGGATGTGCTGATTGTTCTTCGCCGGGTCCTGCGTGCCTTCATTGGTGAATGGCAAGCCGGCGTTTAGAAACTCATTGACGAAATAATCGTAGGCCGTGCCGTGGAACTGATTGGTTCCCGACTTCATGGTGTAGTTGAAGAAGCCGCCGCCAACCTGGCCGTACTCCGCCGCGAAATTGCTGGTCTGGACAGTAACCTCCTGGATGGCATCGACGCTCGCGCCCTGGCTGTACTGCTGAATGGTTTTCCAGATGTTTCCGGTGGCATCCTGGCCCTCGATGCGGATCGCTTCGCTGTTGCTGGGCAATCCGTTCACCACCATCGCGTCGTCATTGGAAAAAGTCACGCCGGGAAGCAGCTCCACGGACTGCAGAGGGTTCCGGATGTTGCCCATCCCCGCCACCGCGCCCCCTACGACGCCCCCGCCCGTGATGGTGAGCACGGGAAGATCCTGCAAGTCCTTAGCGTCGACCGAATGGCTGATCTCTCCGCTCTCCGTCTTGAGCAAGGGCTCCGATTCGACGACAGTCACTGTGTCGTTAGCCGTGCCGATCTCGAGCTTGATGTCCCTGCGGGTATCCGTCGCGGAGATCACCTGGACGTTTTCCTGCACTGCCTTTTTGAATCCAGCCGCGGTCACCGTAATTTGATAGGTACCCGTCGGCACCGGCAGGACGTAGTTTCCCGTGGCGGACACGCCGCCCTGGTAAATCACCCCGGTGTCGTTGTTTTTGACTTGGATTTGAGCGCTAGGAACAACAGCGCCGGCCGGATCGGAAATAGTTCCTGTGATCGTTCCTTGGTTCGCCTGCCCGAACAATGCGGCAGCCGTAAGAAGCACAAACGCTGTAAGCTTCACGCAACCCTCCCCGACGAGATACCCCTGACTCGGCAAGCCCCGGCAGTGAGATTGAGAAATTGGGAATTTGGGCTCGGCTCGGATTAGTATACACAAGTGTCATTTTTTCGCAACTATTATCACGTTTTTGTGGGAGACTCTCTCATTTTTTTTGATTTCGAACACAAACGACTTGGCCTAACTGGTAGCTATCGATAAGTGAAACGCCCGCAACGCTGAAATCGCAGACGGCATCTGCCATTTGGCACACGTATGCAGGACTCGCCTATGAACTCCTGACCGACCCTCTTGGCAGGCGGCGCAGGGCGATGCCTTTCCGAATCGCGGCGAGTATAGTAGTTCGCATGGAATCCAAATCCGCGATTTCGCGGCGGAAGCTGATCAAACGAACGGCGGCTGGTGCGGCCCTCGGCGGCGTGGCGCTGCAAGCGCAGAGTCCGGGAGTCTTGCGCGGCTCGAGCGCCGGCCGGAAGTTCCGCGCCTACATGACGCGTCCCGGCGCCGGAAGTGTGGTCGAAGAACTGACGCTGCTTCCCATTCAGCCGCGCCAAGTGCTGGTGCGAATCGAAGCCTGCGCGCCTTGTTACACCACCATTCCCCGCGCGCTGCCTCAGGCTCCCGCGGGTCCCGCTGCTAATCGCGGCAGGGTGGAAGTCCCGAATCACGCCGCCGTGGGCGTGGTCGAGGAAATCGGAGCACTGGTCAAACGCGTGCAGAAGGGCGACCGCGTGGTGGTTGCGGGCACCTCGCAATGCGGACAGTGCTACCAATGCCTGCACGGCGACGCCGACTTTTGTCAGTTCACTTTCGGTGGCGACGTTTTTCCCCCTTTCGCAACCGCGTCGGATGGCTCGCCTGTCGTGGCACAGGCCGGCGTCGGCGGTTCCAGCGAGCTAGCGGTGGTGACTGAGGAATATTGCTGCCCCGTGTTCACCACCGTGCCTGCAGTCGAGCTATCCCTGCTCGGGGATCAGCTCACCTCAGGCTTTGCCGCGGGCATGTGCCGAATGAAAATCGAACCCGGATCGAATGTGGTCGTGTTCGGCGCAGGCCCCGTGGGGTTAGGCGCTGTGCAGGCCGGGCGCGTAATGGGAGCGGCCCAGGTGATCGTTGTCGAGCCGATCCGTTATCGGCGCGAATTGGCGGAGAAGCTGGGAGCGACCGTGGCTCTCGATCCAAACGTGGAAGGGGCGGGCTTGGTGGAAAAGATTCGCGATTTGTGCAAAGGACCGACGGACCGAAAGTTCGCGGGCGGCGAGGCGTGGACTCCAACGGGATCGGCAAGCGGCGCCCGAGGCGCGGACTTCACTATCGACGCCTGCGGCAAGGACAATGCTCCGCCGAAGGTCGAACGCGGGCCGGATCCCACGGGAATTTTGCCGATGCAGCAAGCTTGGGAATGCACGCGGATGGGCGGGCACCTCATGTACATGGGAGCCGTGCAAGGGAATTTCTCGCTCTCCGGCTCCAGCCTGGCGCTGCTCGGGCGCACGATCCATCCCGGTCAGCAGGGCGGTTTCCACATGATGCGGGATATTCCGCGGATCGTAAAACTCATGGAGCGCGGCCTGGTGGACGCGAAGAGCATGATTCAAGGTACTTATCCGCTGGAGAAAGCCGGCGAAGCTTATCAGGAGGTCGCGGACCGGACGAAGCTTTGCACCGTGATCCTGATGAGCTGAGTGATAACCATCTCCGCTTAGGGGTGAAACCGCGATATTAGAACAGCCGCTAAGCATACGCCCAGGTACGCCATCATGAAATACCTTCCGTAGAGCGCGGACTGAGGTTTCACGCCCGAAGCTCTCATGCCGATCACGCCCACTACGTAAGCGCAGGGAATCGCGATCAGAATATACTCTGACAACCTTTTGGCTTTAAGACTGACCAGGATGTAAATCGCTCCCGTCAGCAGATTCGAAATACCGAAAGCCCCGAGCAGCGTCAGTTGATCCTGTCTCGCGACCGATAAGTCCAATTTGGCGAATTTTCTAACGGCCCAGTTCACGAAAAAAGTGTGCAGCGCGCCGCGCAATAGATCCACCAAGCCCAGCACAAAGAGGACGGTCGATGGCAGCTCGTATCGCGCAGCGGAGTTGAAGGCGTTCACTGATTCAGAATAGACTGCGTGAGGAAACCTCCATGAACCTGCGCCAAAACTTTTCTCTTCTGCTCTGTGCGGGACTTGCCGCTTCGTCAGTACATGCTCAAACCGCGGGACAACACCTCGCGCCGCGCGATCAGGTGATCGCCATCCGCGCGGGCCGGCTGTTCGACGCGCGTTCAGGGACGATGCTTGCCAATCAGGTGGTGATCGTGCGCGGCGATCGCATTGCGGACGTCGGCCCGGGGCTTGCCATTCCTTCAGGCGCACGAGTGATCGACCTCTCGAACGCCACAGTCATGCCCGGGATGATCGATGCCCATGTCCACATCAATACGGGAGGCGACACCGAAGCGCAGCGAACGTTGATCGCGCTGGCCAACGCTCAGACTGATCTTGCCGCCGGCTTCACCACACTCCTCGATATGGATTCGCGCGGAGGCTATAACACCGTGGACATTCGCGACCAGATCAATTCCGGGCGGGTTGAGGGCCCGCGTATGCAGGTGGTGGGCGAATCGCTCAATCCTCGCGCGACGAATTATTACCCGGATATCCGAACGGGCCGTTTCCAGGAAGGCTTCATCGAAAATAAGAACGTCAATGGTCCGTGGCTCGCCCGCGCGGCGGTGCGGGAAGCCAAGTTGCACGGCGTGGACTGGGTGAAGATTTACACCACGCAGGATTTCGTCGGGACCATGCATATGTGGACTCCCGAGGCGAAGCTGGTAAATTCCCCTTCTCTGACGTTCGAGGAGGTGCAGGCCATCGTGGATGAGGCGCACCGGCTGGGACTTAAGGTCGCATGCCACACTTACGGCGGCGAAGGCATGGCGAGTTGCATCAACGCCGGCGTGGATGCTCCCAACCACCTTCTCGAACTCGATCAGGATGGGATCAAGGTTCTGCTCGAAAAAAAGCTTCCGTTTGTGGCCACGCTCGACGATCTGATTGCACTGGAAAAGGAAGACCTGGAAGCGACCGGCGGGCGCAACTCCCGCATGAAGCTGGCCGAGCAAGCCGTCCGCCGCGCGGTCGCGGCCGGCGTGCCCATCGTTTTTGGCAGCGGCGCTACTTCGCTAGCCGTTCCGCATGGTAAGCAGGCCAGTCAATTCGCCTATTACGCGAAATGGGGATTGACGCCGGTACAGGCGCTCCAAACCGCCTATCTCAATGCCGCGCACATGCTGAACTACGGCATCGAAAAAGATATCGGGACTATCGAGAAAGGTAAATTCGCCGACATCATCGCAGTCTCCGGAAATCCGCTGGCGGATCTCTCTGAAATGGAGCATGTGCGCTTCGTGATGAAAGGCGGCGCTGTGATACGAAACGATTTCGCGAGCCGCTGAGAAGCCATGCGGATCGAGTT
>JASHRP010000230.1 GCA_030037375.1 Bryobacteraceae bacterium
GAGGCGGAAGTGGCGGGGGTGGTCGCATCCAAGCTGGTGGAGAATGGGCGTCCGGTGGAATACGGCGAAGCATTGTTCGCGATTCTTCCCGGTTAGGTGCTGATTAAGACGACGTGTTTCAAAAAATCCTGATCGCCAACCGCGGGGAGATCGCCCTGCGCGTCATCTGCGCCTGCAAAGACCTTGGCATTCGCACGGTCGCGGTGTATTCGGAAGCCGACCGAAACAGCCTGCACACGCGCTTCGCGGACGAAGCGGTGTGCATCGGGCCGGCCAAGAGCGCGCGAAGTTACCTGGATATCCCGAGCGTCATCAGCGCGGCCGAGATCAGCAACGCCGACGCGGTCCATCCCGGCTATGGATTCCTTTCCGAGAACTCCGATTTCGCCGAGGTCTGCGAAACCAGCGGACTCAAGTTCATCGGGCCGACGCCTTCGGTGATTCGGTTGATGGGCTTAAAGCAGATGGCCCGCGCGGCGATGGAAGAGGCGGGGGTGCCGATTCTGCCGGGATCGAAGGGCATCCTCAAGAACGTCGAGGAAGCCGAGGAGCTTGCCGAGGGAATCGGTTATCCGGTGATGCTGAAGGCTTCGGCCGGAGGCGGCGGACGCGGCATGCGAGTGGTGCGGTCGAAGGAGGCTTTGCAGCCGCTGCTCGCTCAGGCGCAGGCGGAAGCCGCCGCGGCTTTCTCCTGCGGCGATGTCTACATGGAGAAGCTGGTCGAGAATCCGAGGCACATCGAGTTTCAGGTGCTGGGCGATCAACACGGCAACGTGGAGATCCTGGGCGAGCGCGAATGCTCCATCCAACGGCGCCATCAGAAGCTGATCGAAGAAGCCCCTTCCACCGCCGTGACCCCTGAGCTGCGCGAGCGAATTGCGAAAAGCCTGCGCGTGGCGTTCAAGGCGGTCGGCTACACCAACGCCGGAACTGTCGAATTCCTGATGGACGCTTCAGGCAATCTCTATTTCATCGAGGTGAACGCGCGCATTCAGGTGGAGCACCCGGTCACGGAGTTGGTCACCGGGGTGGATCTTGTCGCCGCGCAGATCCGCATCGCCGCAGGCGAACGGCTTGACGACATTCTGCCGCGTCCGTCGCGGATATGCGGACATGCAATCGAGTGCCGCATCAATGCGGAGCATCCCGAAACGTTCGCTCCATCGCCGGGGCGCATCGTCGCATTCAATCTTCCGGGCGGCGCCGGCGTCCGCGTGGACACGGCGGCGTACCAGGACGGAGTGATTCCTCCCTACTACGATTCGCTCGTCGCCAAGCTGATCGCATTTGGATCGAACCGCGAGCAAGCCATCGCACGCATGCGCCGCGCGCTTGATATGTTCGTCATTGAAGGGATTCATACGTCCATCCCGCTGCACCGGCGCATTCTGGACCATCCGGATTTCGCCGCCGGCCGGCTCGACACCGGGTTCCTCACGCGAACGGGATTGGCTGTCGAGAAGAAGTAACCCGTAGTTTTCAAGGCTACTTCAGCCCGGCCTGAGACAGGAACTCCGCGGCGACGTCGGCGGGCTTACGATGCTGGAGATCGACTTCCGCGCTCATCCTTCTTACCGACTCCGTGGTGAACTTCCCGCTGAGCTCCTTCAAGGATTCGCTCATTTGGGGCGCCGCTGCCAGAACCTCCTGCCGCACCAGCAAGCAAGCCTGATAAGGCGGAAAGGCGTGCGTGTCATCGGCAAGCTGGCGATATTCGGGCAGGGTTAACCGGCCATCGGTGGTGTCGGTGACAATCATGCTCAAGTCTCCACGCTGGAGCGCCGGAAACAGTTCGGCCGTTTCCATGCTTCGGATGACTTGCGCCATCGGCAGCTTATAGCTGTTGATGGCGGGTATGCCGTCGATTCGCTGCTCAAACTCGTAGCTGACGCCGATTTTCCACTTGACCGCGCCCGCCGCCGCTTCGCTCAGCGTTGATACGGGCGATTTCCCCGCGTCCGCAGCTCGCACGACTGCCGCGGGCGGATTCTCGTAGCCCAAGGGGTCCAGCAGCTCGAGCCGCGCGGTCCGGCTCAATTCCTGCTGCGCCCGCGCCCACACCACGCCGGGATCGGAAGACGGCTGTTCCTTGAGAATTTCGGTTTCGATCAAACCGGTATATATGGGATACAAGGAAATGCCGCCCGTTTCAATCTCCTGGTAGACGATCGGCTCCGATCCGATCGCCAAGCGGCGCTGAACCTTGCGCCCTAGGCGATGCTCCAGGTGCTGGGCCACGATCTCTCCAACGATAATCTGCCCGGTGACGTTCTGCGACCCCACGACAATCGCTTGCGGCGCCTTCTTACAGGCCGGGCAGAGCATCGAAATGAGAAGGAATATGCCGGTTGGGAGCGATTTACGCAAACTTACAGCATACCCCGCCCCCCGAATTAAGGTTGTCACCTTACAGGGCGCGCGGTTCGCTCTGATATTCTGAATGAGCAATGCTTCGGCAATGTCTTTCCAGATTCGACCAATAAGAGAATTTCTCGTCCGGCCTGCTCTGCCGGAGCCGCTGCGCCGACTGCCAGAACTCGGAATCAATGTGATGTGGAGTTGGGCGCACTCCATTCGAACCGTGTTCCGGCGCTTGGACCCGGTGCTGTGGAAGGCGTCGGACTATAATCCGGTCGTGTTGCTGGGGCAGGTTTCTCAGGAGACCCTGCAACGCGCCGCGGCGGATCCGCGGTACGTGGCCGCTTACCGCCGCGCCTGTGAACTGCACGACGCATATCTGAAGTCTTCGGACGGCATGGGGCAAATGTCCGCCCCCGGACAGCCGATGCTGGCCGCGTACTTCTCCATGGAATTCGGCCTGATCGATTGTCTTCCGATCTATTCCGGGGGGCTCGGAGTGCTTGCGGGCGATCATCTTCGCGCCGCCAGTGACAGCCATCTGCCGCTGGTGGGAGTCGGATTGCTGTACCAGAGAGGCTTCCTGCAGCAAACTCTCGATCCGGACGGCTGGCAACAGGAACGCGCGCCGGTGAACGACTTCCATTCGCTGCCGATTACGCCGTTGACGCGGTCGGACGGGAGCGATGTGACGGTCACCGTTACGCTGGCGGGAACTCCGGTGCACCTCAAACTTTGGCGAATCGACGTGGGGCGCGTGGAGCTTTACCTGCTTGATTCCAACATCGCGCAAAACTCGGATCCTGCGCACCGCGAAATCACCAGCCAGCTCTACGGTGGCGATCAGCAGAAGCGCATTCGTCAGGAGATCGTGCTGGGGATGGGCGGCGTCCGCGCGCTGGAAGCGCTGGGGCTCGAGCCGACGGTCTATCACATGAATGAGGGACACTCGGCGTTCCTCGCGTTGGAGCGCATTCGAGTGTTGATGCAACGGGAGAACCTGAGCTTCGAAGAAGCGCAGGCGGCCTCCCGCGTCAACAATGTGTTCACTACGCACACCTCCGTTCCGGCGGGAATCGACCTTTTCGAATCCGGGCTGATGTACCAATATTTCGCGGATTACTGCCGCGAAACGGGCATTTCCTTTGAGGATCTGCTGGCCCTGGGGGAGCGAAATCGCGATGACCCGCGGGCGCCGTTTTCCATGGCGATCGCGGCGTTCAAGACTTCGGCCTATCGCAACGCCGTCAGCCGCCTGCATCGAAGCGTTTCGCAGCAAATGTGGCAGGACTTGTGGCCCAAGCTGCCGGTGTGGGAGGTCCCGATCACTTCGATCACCAACGGCGTGCATCTGCCGACTTGGGTCAATGGCGACCTGGCCGCGCTGTACGACCAGTACCTTCGGCCGGATTGGCCGGAAGAGCATCAGGGAAGCGAGACCTGGGGCCAGGTCGCGGAGATACCCGGCACCGAGCTTTGGGAGGCGCACCGGCGGCGTAAACGGCGCCTGGTGGCGTTCGTGAGGGAGCGGGCCGGGGCCAGTGCGATGGCGAGGAAGGCGGCGGCGGCCGAGGTAAAGCGCCTTCAGGAGGCTCTCGATCCGGAGGTGCTGACGATCGGATTCGCGCGGCGATTTGCCACCTACAAACGCGCCACGCTTCTGTTCCGTGACATGGGCCGGCTGACTCGGATTCTGACGAACCCTTCGCGGCCGGTGCAGGTGGTCATAGCGGGCAAGGCGCATATGTCGGACGGTCCAGGCAAGACGCTGATCCGGGAGATTGTGGAGCATTCGCGGAATCCCGATCTCGCAGGCCGGATTGTGTTCGTCGAGGACTACGGCATTCAGGTTGCGCGTGAGTTGGTGGGCGGCGTCGATGTATGGCTGAATACGCCGCGGCGCGGAGAAGAGGCTTGCGGAACCAGCGGCATGAAGGCCGGGATGAACGGGGTATTGAACCTGAGCATCCTGGACGGATGGTTCGATGAAGCGGGAGAAGCGACCGGGGGCTGGGCGATCGGCGACCGCGAGCCGTACTCGCCCGATCGCGATGACGCCCATGCTTCCGGGCTGTATTCTCTGCTGGAGGACGAGATTGTGCCCCTGTACTATGAGAACCGGGAGCAGGGAGTACCGGTAGAGTGGGTGCAGCGCGTGAAGCAGTCGCTGAGTTACGTAAGCGCGAATTTCAATTGCCAGCGCATGATCGGGGAGTATCGCAAGGAGCTGTACGAGCCGGCGCACCAAGCCTTCGTTGAAGCCGCTTCGGGAGGATTTCGGCAGCCTCGCGAACAGGTCAGTTGGAACCATTTCGTGGCGGCGAATTGGCCGGAGGTCAGGATCGTGGAATGCCGGGTGGGAGACAACGCAGCCGTGCTGGCCGGAACGCCAGTACCGGTGCGGGCGACCGTAGAGCTGGCCGGTCTATCGGCGGGGGACGTGCGCGTGGAGGCGGTGGTGGGCCGGGTCGGCGCGGAGGGCCAATTGGCCGACACGCAAGTGCTGGCCCTAAGGCCGATCGAGGAACAGGGAACCAAGGTTTTGTTCGGGATGGAATTCATGCCTCTGGCGACCGGCCGGCTCGGTTGCTCCGTGCGGATCGGCCCAAATCATTTCAATGACCCTTTGACGCGCCCTTGTAACATGCCGTTGAAGTGGGCGGACGAGGGCTAGGAAACGCGCTTGCAAGGTTCCGTTTTTTGCGTCTGCACGCCCGGCAGGGTAAATTCAGCCGCCGGAAACGCCTATTCTTCGAAGGAATAAAGATTTTGCTGGATTCCGGGTCCGGGGTGTGGTACATAGTGGTTTAGGCGTTGCGCGAGACATCCCAAAGCATCGCTTCCCCGTTGCGGATGTTACGCGGCCTTCCATTTCCGTTTTGACCACCTGAACAGTGTCCGGGCCCAAATGGAAGTCCGGCAGATGTTCACCCAAAGGAGTGCCAACCAGCAATCTATGGAAGGCGACCGCAAGTACAGGCAACACGGCTATCAGGATTCCGGCCGTGAGTCCTCCCATTCCGGGCCGCGCCGCGAGGAGCGTCCCCGTCCGCAAGGTCCGAAACCGCCACTGGATGTAACTGGTCCGCGGCTGCCGCGGCTGGTTCAGCCGGTCACGGCATCCCGCTGCTACAACTGTTCGGCGATGCTGGGGCCGGGTACCGATTTCCGGGGCAACTGTCCCAAGTGCGGGGCCGCGCTGCATTGCTGCAAACAGTGCGCGAGCTTTGAGCCGTCGACGCGCTTCCAATGCCTCAAGCCGATTCCGGTTCGCATCGCAGTCAAGGACCAGGCGAACGAATGCGAATTGTTTAAGCCCCGTGTCACCGTAGCGCGGGACGGAGCTCACTCCGCGCCGCCGAACGGGGCCAATGCCAACGGCTCATTCGGACCGCGCCCTCCGGCCGAGGCGCCGGTGCCACGCAGCGCCAGCGATGCGCGCGCGGCGTTCGATAATTTATTCCGCAAGTCCGATTGATCGCCCGTTATTGAATGGCTGAGTAGGCCACCGTGCTGGTCACGTCAGCATGGCGGAAATTTTTATTGACCAATGAAACGGCGATCGTTCGCCGGTAAAGAAACAGTCCTCGCACTTCGAACTCGCCTCCGAAGCTTACCGGAAACCAAATCCCATCCGCGACCCGCTGATAAGAGATCGAAAATCCCAGTCCCCGGATATCCGTCCCCAACAGAATCTTGACCGCGAGCGGCATTTTTGCCGCGAGGTCCGTGACGACGCTGACCGGCTGGTACTCGGCGGCATCGATGAGCGCGACCCCTTTCCACGCCGCGCTATCGCCGTCGTCGTCGTCAAAGATGCTGGATTTCTCGCGTGGCACGAAGCGAACCCGGTAGGCCAGGCGGCCTTTGACTATCTCGGTTCCTTCCAGCGTGAACTTGTATATGGCTTGCCTTTCGGCCGTGAGCGGGAAGTAGTCGTAGGAAATGCCGTCAAGGGCTTTTGATTCGCCGGTGGAATCCTCAAAGGACCCCATCAGCTCGCCGTCGATATCGAGGCCTTTGTAGTGATAGCCGGCCTGAGCGTACGAAATGAAGCGCCCGTGCAATTCGTACTTGCCCTCGCAATTGGTTAGCTTCCTGCTCACGCCGGAGTCCGAGGGAAGGACGGTATAGGCGACGCGCTCCTCCCGGGCCAGCTTGCCGCCCGCGCGCTTGATACGCAGCAGTTCTTCCTGGTCGTAGACGAACGTCTTACGAGCCTCGATCGACGCGGCTTAGCTTTGCGCCACACGCGCCATGATCTCTTGAACGTCCGGTGTGCTCTGCGTTTGCGCGAAAGCGCATCCCACGAACATGAGTGTCAGGGCTGCGATTCTCATTGCGACCTCCGTTACCGAGGAATACGATTCGGCGAGGCTGCGAAGATGCAGTTTTTTGGAGTCGTGAATGTGACTGAGGTTATTTCTTTTTGGGGAGCTTGAACGGAGTTTTCATCGCCGGGCCTTTGGGCGTTTCGAACACGGCGTCGGGCAGGCCTACGTCGATCCAGACGTTGTCTGAAAAAATCTGGTTGCGTTTTTCGCCATTGCGTTCGCGCGAGATGGTATGCGGCCATTGGATGCCGTCGCCATCGTCGCGATAGACGGTGTAGCGAGCAACCTCATCGTTGCGGTCATGCGTCTTCGGATCGCGCCAAGTCCAGGTTTCCTTCAGCGGAAGCTTGGTGTATTGATGAAAATTCACGGTCACCACGCGATCCTGCGAATCCACTATGTCCACGATGTTCACCGGCGTGTTCTCGATCACATCCGAGCCTTTCCAGTCGAAGGTTAGCCCCGGCTCATTCAGGCGCATTCGCAGGATGTAGAGAATGTCGTTTAGGGTGGTGCGCTGGAAACTATCGACTTTATCCTCTTCCAAATCGCGCGGTCCCTGGTAGGTGACCTCCCACGCGCCGTTCTCGCGAAAGAGAACATAGCCGTACTCTTCGTTCTTGCCCAGCACTTCGCGCTCGCGAATGCCGACCTCCTGCCCCGTCTTTTCCGGAGGAACGTCGAAATACTGCGTATAGATGGTTGCGACCGAGAGGCCCGAAATCTTGTCGCGGTAAAACGAATAAGCGCGGCCGGATTCGACGCGATCCCGCATGGAGAGGAATTTCCTTCCGCCCAGCGCCTCGACAGCGTCATCGATCACTTTCTTAGCGCGAGGATCGCTGGTAAAGGGCGAAACGTGCGCGCTCTGGCACAGCGCGGCCGCAGTGAAAGCGATCGCGCCGATCGCGAGAGCAATTGCCGGGAACAACCTCTTGGTCACGGTTTCTTGCTGAGGTCCTCGCTTTTGAGGCCGGTGTTGAACTGATAGCCGGAGGCCACGCCTTCCCCGGCCTTCTTCCCGTCCTGCTCCAGCACGACCTTGTACGGCATCTTCACGCCCCCGCCTGCATCGCGCCAGTCCGAAAGCGTCTCCACTGCTTGAGACGGCTGGCCATTCTGCCCCGGTTCCGAATAACTGAGTTTTGCGGGAAGGCCGGTTGCCGGGTCGAAGTCCACCTTCGCGGTCAACCCGCCGCCGGAGATCTCAACCGTATTGTCGCCAACGGCGTTCACATTGAGGGACGGGTCCTGCGTAGCTAGCATCAGAGTGGGAAGCTCACGGAACATATCGCCGCGAGCTTGCCTCAAGACCTCGGCCGGCATGTTCATCTGGCCTTGCGGAGTAGCGAGCCATCCGGTTTTGCCGTCCGTGTACGCGACCACCTTCCCGAACGGCAACTCCTGATCCTGCCGGAACTGCTGGACCGAGGCGCCGCTGAACGTTACGCGCGTGGTCTCCTTGATCGTGATTCCTCCCATCGAAGGATCCATAGTCATATCGAGCGACCGCGTCATATCCTTCAAGCCGGCAAGCGCGCTTGCGCCGCCCATCGCCTGTTGCGCGCGTGCGAGCAACGCTTTGCCGCGCCCCATGCTAGCCGCGTCGCCGGCCGCGGCTTGTTGCTGCGGTTCGGGGATGGTCAGGTCGATCGGCGTCACCTTTCCTAGAGTGGTCAGCGGCTTTCCGAAGTCCTTGGGATTGCCGACCGCGACGATAGATAGATTCTCGGGCAAGAAATGCGCCTTGGCGACACGCAGAACGTCGGCCTTGGTGACCGCTTCCACCGCTTTCTGATATTGGAAGATGAAATCCTTCGGATAGCCGAAATACGCATAGCGCATCGCGCGATTGATGGTCTTAGCCGGGCTGTCGAAGCGGAACACGAACGCATTCAAGACGCCGTCCTTGGCGTCTTTCAGCTCCTGGTCGGTCACCTCTGTGGTCCGGATCTTGGCCAGCTCGCCTTGAATCGCCTGGATGGTCTCCGTGGTGGTCATGGATTTGGTGCTGCCCGCGATCACGAATGTGCCGGGGTGGTCGTAATTCGCGTTCCAAACGGATTGGATGTTATACACGTAGCCGAGCTTGGTTCGAACTTCCCTAAACAAACGGCTCTCGAATCCGCCGCCCAGGATATCCGCGGCGACTTCCAGAGCGGCGTAGTCCGGGTCGCGCAACTCGCCAGCGAGCTCGCCCATGGAGAAGAACGTCTGCGTCACATCGGGCACCTCAGCGAGATAGACGCCGGGAGCCGGTTTGGCGGTCACCTGCGGAAATGCGGGCACGGCAGGCTGATCCGCCTTCCATCCGCCGAACAGTTTCTCGAGTTTGTCTTTCATCTCGGCGGAGTTAAAGTCGCCGTAGACTTCCAGCATGATGTTCTTCGGGAAGTAATAGCGCTTGTAAAACGCGACCAGATCGTCGCGATGGATGTGGTCTAAATCTTCGTGTTCGATTTGCCAGCCGTACGGAGTGTCCTTGCCGTAGACAATGCGCATTAGCTCCCGGTCCGGGATGCCGTCTGGATCGTCATTGCGGCGGGAGATCGCGCTGTGCTCCTGCGTCAGAAGCAAATCGATCTTGTCCTGACGGAAGGCGGGATCGCTCAGAACGTCCTTGAAGATCTGCATGGCCTGATCGGAGGTTTCCTTAAGCGCGCTGAAGCTCAAGGTGGCGCTGTTCTCGCCCATGCTGCTCTCGACTGAAGCCGCGATATTCTCAAGGTCGACGTCCAACTGATCGCCGGTCTTGGCGGTTGTGCCGCCGGAGCGGAGCACACCCGCGGTGATATCCGCGAGACCCTTCTTGTCGGGAGGGTCGAACAAATTCCCGGTGCGGATCAGCGCGGCTCCGCTGATCAGCGGCAGCTCATGATCCTCCAGCAGGAACACGCGCATTCCGTTCGAAAGCGTGATCTGCTCCGGATCGGGAACTTTAATCTGCCCGAGCGGAGGGTACTTCAGGTCCTTGTAGGAGAAGGCTTGCGATTGCGCCGAAGGCGCCTTCTGAGCCGAGGCGACGCACGCCAATAGAATCGCGATTGCAAGCCGTCTCATTTTGCCGCCTCCTTCTTCGCGGGAGTATAGGTGTAGGCAACCGTGCGGTTGTTCTCGATCAGGTATTGATTGGCCACGCGAATCACATCCTCCGCGGTCACTTTGTTGTAGTCGTCAAGCTCGGTGAACATCCTGCGCCAGTCTCCGTAATTCGCCTGGTAAGAAGCGAGCTCCTGCGCCAGACCGGCGTTGCTATCGAGCTGGCGGATCAAAGATGCGCGCAGCTTGGTCTTTTCCCGTTGAAGCGATTCCGGGTCGGCCTTCTCCTTCTTCACGCGCTCGATGATCGCGTACAGTTCCTTCTCGTTCTCATCGACGGTCTTTCCTTGCGAAGGCGCGACAAAGAAGATGAACAGCGAGGGATACTTGCCGCCCGGAAACGTCGACTGGCTTTCGGCTTCGAGAGCCACTCTCTTGTCGCGCACCATGTCCTTATACATGAGACCGGTGCGGCCATCCGAGAGGATGTCGCTGAGCACCGCAAGCGGGACGTCGTCCTTCGAATACTGGTCGGGGCGCTTGTATGCGATCAGCAGCAGGGGTTGTGAAGCGGCTTCGACCGCCACGCGCTTCTCGCCGACCTGCGGCGGCTCAATCGTGTGCACGATGGGCGGCGGCGGTCCGGCGGGAAGACGGCCGAAGTATTTGTCCGCGAACTTTCTGGCCTCGGCCGGATTAACGTCGCCGGCGATGCTGATGGTTAGGTTGGCCGGCACGTAGTACTGCTTGAAGTACGCCTCGGCTTCGGGAGCGCGAAGGCTCTCGATGTCGCTGGCCCAGCCGATCGGCGAAGTCTTGTAGGGGTGGGCTGCGAAGGAGGTGGCGAGCAGCTGCTCCACCAGCTTGCCCACCGGGCTCGATTCGGTGCGCATGCGGCGTTCCTCGCGGACCACGTCGCGCTCCTTATAGAATTCGCGGAACACCGGGTGAAGAAAGCGCTCGGATTCGAGCAGAAACCACAGTTCAATGCGGTTGGAGGGGAAGTTGTAGAAGTACAACGTCTGGTCCTCGGCGGTACTGGCGTTCAGGCCCTCCCCGCCGTTGGCCTCGACGATCGAAGGATAGGCGTTCTCCTCAACGTAGCTATTGGCTTTATCGATGGCGGCTTTTAGCTCGGCTTGGAGCGCCGCCAATTTTTTCGGATCGGCGCGGAAGGCTTTGTTGCGCTCAGCGTCCAGGCGGTCGTAGACCTCTTCCACCGCCGCGAGCGCCTTCTTTTCCTCTGGC
The DNA here is from genome assembly GCA_030037375.1 of Bryobacteraceae bacterium. Classification (GTDB taxonomy): domain Bacteria; phylum Acidobacteriota; class Terriglobia; order Bryobacterales; family Bryobacteraceae; genus Palsa-187. The sequence continues at coordinate 10,980 of JASHRP010000230.1, forward strand.
CAATTCTTAGTTCCGATGGTTTCGGTGCCTTTGAAGGCCATGTGCTCCATCATGTGAGCGAGACCGGTCTGGCCGCTCTTGTCGTCAACCGATCCGGCGTTCACGTAAGTGTGGAACGACACCACCGGCGCTTCGTGCCTTTCGATGATCAGAAACGTGAGGCCGTTGGGGAGCGTGAACTGAGTGACCTTTTTTTCGAAGTCCTGAAGCGACTGGGCCGCCAGCAGACTAGGAATCAGCAGCGCAAGGAAGCGAAACCTCATATATTTAGGGTATCAGCAGGGCAAAGGGAGGGCTGGCGAGGTAGGTCGACCGGACTTACCGTGCGAACCGGATGTATGGGTTAGTGCGCCGCGGTTTCTTTTAACTCCGTCGTTTTGATGATTTCGAGGGCCCCCGGCCAGCTTGATAACCTTCAAACGGCGAAAAGGCTCATCGAGGGAAACGCGAACCGCGGGGTAGACTCGAGTACTCTCCCGCGCCCGGTAGCTTGGTTCCGATGAGGGATTGCCAAACTCCCGATCTCATCATGGGTGAGGAGGGCGGGTGGAGGGCGCGAGGAAAAACGGGAAGTCATGGGAAAGGCAGAAGATTTTGTGCGGCGGTTGGGCGGAATGAGGAGCGCGATGCGCCTTTTGAGTCCTCCCCTCGCGGACATCGCAGCCGTGTAACGGTTATATGCAGCTATATGCAGCAGCCATCACGGGACGACTCGACCCACTGAACATCTTCCTCGTCCAGCTCGGCCCGATGGGCGTCGAGATACTCTTGGACAATTCTGGCGGCCGATGGATGATGCAGGTGACCGAACCCATGCAGTGCTGCCCACTGGCAACTTACGTTATCGATGGCGAGGATTTTCAGGAGTGTCAGGAAGATCGTCTCTGCCGTCAGTTTTTCCTCGTCAGTAAGCGCTGCGAAGTCGTGCGCGGCGGCTATCTGTTTGTACCTATCCATCAACTGCTCTGCGTCAAGGCCGGAATAGTCGAGCCTACACTGATCGGTGGACAGCCAGAACGTGTGAACGACGAAGTCCCACCACATCCAATAGGCCCGGCCCCTCTTATCTCCCGTTCGGAGCGCGACAACGTCCCGGAACGGAATGTACATCGATTCGATGGCTTCGATTCGTAAAGACGCGTCTACCGATGCGTCGAAGCAATATCGATCACAGCCGATTTTGCTGAAGACCGCCCATAGACCTTGATCGATCTGCTCCTCCGAATAGGTCCTCGGCAATCCAGCGAAGTTCTGGCACATGGTCCGGAGATGGCGAGACGACAACCGCCGGATCTGAGCAGACGACGACATTGATCCCCCCGCGGAACAGGTTGAAGCTCTCGTCGAAGGGGACGACGGGCCGGTCGAAGAAGAACGCTAGGAACTGCGGATAAGTCAGGGCTCCGAGATCGAATTCGGTCCAGGAGCAATCCTGCTCATCCATTGGCTGCCGACCGCGTCCGGGTTTACCGGTACTCTTCCTGCAACTCGTCGAGCGCTTTCGCGCCAGGGCATAGCGTCTCAAACGGAATGTGCGCCATCGGCACCTCGGTCGAGTTGCTCAGCTCATGCATGTCGGATGAGGATTCGTCGAGAAACAGGAGGCCGGTGACGACTTCGCCCGTCGCCATGTGATCGTCAAGGAATTCGGTCACCTTGGCCCGGTTGGTGGGATCGTAGCCCGCAGGCACGCGCGTGAAATGGACCACGCTGCCGTCGTGCATCGTCACGCTGGTCGACCCATTGGAGCTGATGTTCGCGAGAATCTCCCGCGCGGGCGGGACGAAGTCGGCTTCCGTGGCCGGCATCAAATGCTTGCGGGTGCTCAGGTAGCTCTTGGTCGAGCCTTCGTGGTCGTTGAACGTCACGCACGGCGAGATCACATCCACCAGCGCGAAGCCCCGGTGCGCGATCGCGGCCTTGAGAATCGGAACGAGTTGCTCCTTGTCGCCCGAGAAGCTGCGCG
>JASHRP010000231.1 GCA_030037375.1 Bryobacteraceae bacterium
GGGGCAGACCGCGAGCGGCGGCCGCGCCCGGCTTGCGAATAGGAAAGGAAGGCTCGCAGCAAATGCCGGACGCGGCTGCTGGCCGAGAGCACGTGTTCCAAATAAACCCGCTCCTCTTGCGACAGGCGCCCCTCGCGGCGTTCGTCGACGAGCTCCACGAAAGTTGTCAGAGTGCGGAGGGGTTCCTCAATGTCGTGACACATCTGCGAGGCGAACTGCTCGGTTTCCGCCTCGGCTTCGCGCAGCTTCGCCTCGAGTGAGCGGACACGCTGGGCTAGCGTTCCCGCTTCGTGTTGCGTTTGGGCGGCTCTGAGGGCGGCGTGGACAATCGCGACGAGAACTTCGGGTTGCAGCGGTTCCACCAGATAGCCATCCGCGCCGACGCGAAACGCGGCCAGTCTCAAAGAGGAGGGCGCCGAATCCGGAATCGATAACACAATCGCAGCGCCTATGGCGCGGCTCAGCTTCAGACGCCGGCAAACCTCCATGGCGTCTTTATCCGCAAGGTCCAGTACGATCAAATTCGGGTTCAGCGCCGCGAGATCCGAGACGTTCGACGCGGTTTCCACTTCGTGAAGCTCCAGGCGCTCCGCGCTCAGCGCCGCGCTTTTTTGTTTTCTCGCGACCTCGTTGCGGCCGGCCAAAACTACGACCGGGACTCGGCTCATGACGCTGCCCTGGCGTTTTGCTTCGACTCAGCGAGCCAATTGTAAAGAGTTCGCATGCTGATTCCCAAAAGCTGGGCCGCCCGGCTGCGGTCCTGATTCACGCTCTTGAGGGTCTCGGCCACATATTCGCGTTTGACTTCCTCGAGCTTCCGCCCCAACTCGAACGACACCGCGCCGTCTTTCCGTTCGACCGCGGCGGGCTCCGAGGGCCTTCTCGTACCCATGATCTCGGGCAAGTGAGCGGGACGAATCAAATCCTTCTGGGCCGTGATGACCGCCCATTCCAGGATGTTTCGAAGCTCCCGCGCGTTGCCGGGCCAGGAGTGCGCCATGAGCCGCTGCAAAGCGGCATGCTGGAGTCCGGTAACGAAGCAACCGTGTTTCTTGTTCAGAATGTCGATCATCGTCTTGGCGATCTGCGGGATGTCTTCCTTGCGTTCGCGCAGAGGGGGAAGATGGACGTGAAAGACGTTCAAACGGTAGAACAGATCCTCACGGAGCGCCTTCTCGCCCTGCAAGCCGAGTACGGAGCGATTGGTCGCGGCAACGATGCGCACGTCGACTCGAATTTCTTCGGAGCCGCCTACACGCCGTACGGTCGAATCCTCCAAGGCCCGCAGCAGCCTGGCCTGCATGTTATGCGGCATTTCGCCGATCTCGTCGAGGAACAGCGTGCCTCGGTTCGCCTGCTCGAAGCAACCGATATGCCTGCCGACTGCGCCCGTGAACGCGCCCTTCTCGTGCCCGAACAACTCGCTTTCGATTAGCTCCGAAGGCACGGCCGCGCAATTGATGGCGACGAAAGGCCCAAGGCTGCGCGGGCTGAGCCGGTGAATCGCGCGCGCGGCCATCTCCTTACCCGTGCCGCTCTCCCCCGTGATCAACAAGGGAGCTTGGGTCGGCGCGGAGCGCTGAATCAACGTGAACACCTGCTGCATGGCGCGTGAGCTGCCTACCATTTCGCCCAATACGCCCTGCTGGCTCAACTGCCGCTGGAGACGCTCCGTTCCCCGAAGCAATTCCCCGTAATGCATCGCGCGCTCGAGGAGAGTTGCCAGGACGGCCGGCTCAGCGGGCTTCTCCAGGTACCAGAAGGCCTGCAGGTCATGAACAATAGTCACCGCGTTGCCGATGCCGCCAAAACTGGTGAGCACGATGGCGGGGATCATCTGACCTCGATCGCTAAGCGTTCGAAGCAACTCAAAGCCGTCCATGCCCGGCATCTTGAGATCGGTGACGATGGCCGAGACAGGAGTGGTCTCTATCTTTGTCAAGGCCTGCCTTCCGTCTTCCGCCTCCTCCACCGCATAGCCAAGGGAACGTACGATTTCAGCGTGTATGGAACGATCCTGCGCCTCATCATCGACCACCAGCACGGTGGCTAGTTCCGGGGGATGAAACGGCATGGGCGCATTATAGCCCGTAGTTTGCATTCTAAACCCTGCTATACGGCTGGCAACCGGTCTGCCATTCCCCGCCACGCGCCTCGGGGGAATCTAAAATGCTGGCGTCGGCAGGCAAGTAACCCTTACCCAGTCGTAGGAATCTCGTTCCGCCGGTGTTCGGCGCGCCTGCCATCCGATCCTTTCGTGTTTCCTCTTTCACCTCATTAAACGGCATCGAGCCAGTACATCTTACCAACCGATGCACAATTTGCAATCCCAGTCGAACGCGATGCCGGATATCTGCGCTACTGCAGTCGTGTTCATCCGCTTAGCTCGCGCAGCGGAGCGGACCACCCACGAGTTCGAGCCCTGCCGGGTCCTGCCATCGATGCGAGCACTGCGAATTTTGCAAAAGCTCATGCATGGATAAGTCATTCATAATATTATACTTTTGTTTGGCATGCGGAGTGCATGTGTGTCCGCTCATGACCGCGCACACATATGGGGAAGCTTATCAGAGCTGTTTTGACCGGACAGTTCGCTTTTTGATATCGCGAGGAGCCTTTGCGGACGGCGCCGTTGAAGCAGCCCAGGCAGCGTGGACCCGGGGGTGGGAACGCCGAGAGCAACTTCGCGACGAAAACAGACTGCTTACCTGGATCAACACGATCGCATTGAACGCCTACCGGAGCCGCCTCCGTAAGGAAAAGATGGCAGTTCCGCTCCAGGAGGGCCATTGCGAGTTTGAGATCGATTTCGCGCCGATGTACGTGCAAAGCGTCCTGAGGCTGTGCGGACGCCAGGACCGTTCTCTTCTTGAATCGCAAATTCAAGGAGTTACCGCGGAGGAGATGGCGGGTGAGAGCGGCGTGTCAAAAACGGCGATCCGGATTCGTCTAATGCGCGCCCGGCGTGCTCTGCGCCAAAGGATTGAGAGAAGGTTCGGTGGCCAGGGTCTTCGCAGCCCGTTTCCGATGGGAACCGCAGTTCGGAGGCGGACGCTTGTACCGTGCAGGAAACTGGTCCGTGAGTTGCCGCAGGGAGATTGAAGGAGGCTTCGATCATGCTGGAAGTAAAGGACGGACAATGCGGGCTATGCGCACATTTCGGCGAAACTCATGCGCCGACCGCGCAGCTAACTAAGATTCGGCAGCAGCACGAAGCGCCGGAGACGTTGCTGGACGATTGCGGGCATCCCAGACACGCGAGCTTGCACCTGAAGGTTACGCCGATTGCAAAGTGCGACGGCTTCGAACCTGCAAAAGCTGCATAACCAGTAAAAACTTCCGAACTGATCGCATGCTCCCTAACCCGGCAGACACGCGACGGGATTCTCTACCTCTGTAGTATTCGGCCGCCAGAGCCAAATAAGTAAAAGCGCTGCCTCAGGCCTCGGTTCTTGGCTATATTAAGTCGTTGGCTGAAAGATGAAACCGCCAAGCGCCGAAGGCCTTCAGAGCATCCTCTCGCGAGGACGCCAGGAGCGAGCACTCGCCGTCCTTAGCCACACGGATCCCGACGCGGCGGCGAGCGCCATCTTGAGCCTTCCCTATCAAGAACAGCAAGTGTTGTTTCGCCAGCTTCCGATTGAGTTCGCGGCCAAGCTGGCGGCGATTTTTCCCTACTACCACACGTTCGTTTTGCTACACACGCTCTCGACGGACCGAATGGTCGCGGTGGTGGAGAAGATGAATCCCATTGAGCGCTCCACTTTTCTCGATGAGCTGCCAGAGGGCGCATGGCAGCAGATGGTAAACGAACTTTCGGGATTGCAAACTGTCGAGCCGGCGCGCTCCGTCGAGGAAGTGGAGCTGGAGCGCGTGGTTGCGCCCGTGGAGCCAATCATCGAGGCGCGGCAAATCGAGAAAGTCTTCAATCGGCCGGGCGGCGGACAGATTCAGGTGATTGCGCCGACGACGTTATCGGTGGAGCCGGGCGTGATTGTCGCCGTTCTGGGACCCTCCGGTTCGGGCAAGTCCACGCTCTTACGGATGCTCTCCGGGCTGAGCGCGCCATCCGCGGGCGAAGTGCTTTGGCATGGCAGGTCGTTGGCCGAATCGAGCCCAAATGCGGCCATCGTCTTCCAGAGCTTCGCGTTGTTTCCCTGGCTCACGGTACTCGAAAACGTCGAAGTTCCGTTATTGGCGCGCGGAATGACGCACTTCGAGCGGCATACCCGGGCGCTCAAGACGCTGCACGCTGTGGGACTCAGAGGGTTCGAATCGGCGTATCCCAAAGAGCTATCGGGAGGCATGAAGCAACGCGTGGGATTCGCGCGAGCTCTGGCGGTAGAGCCCGAGATTCTCTTCATGGACGAACCATTTTCGGCGCTGGATGTGCTCACCGCCGAGAACCTGCGCGGCGAACTGATGGAGCTTTGGCTGGGAAAGAAGATCCCGACCAAGAGCATTTTCCTGGTGACTCATAACATCGAGGAAGCGGTGCTGCTGGCCGATCGGATCGTCGTTCTTGGGCGAAGCCCCGCGAAGATCCGCGCGGATTTCCGCGTGCCTCTGGCGCAGCCACGTGAACGCAGCTCCGCCGAGTTTCTCTTGTACGTGGATTACATCTACAAGCTGATGACGCAGCCGCAGCTCGAAGCGCAGCCGCCTTCCTCCGATCGCGAAACCAAGCTGCAATACCGGATGTTGCCGCATGCGAGGCGCGGGGCCATCGCAGGATTGCTCGAGCTGCTCAACGATCGGGATGGCAAGGAGGATTTGTATCGCATCGCGGAGGAGCTTCGAATGGAACTGGACGATCTTCTTCCCATCGTGGAGGCAGCGGTCTTACTCTCCTTCGCAAGGTCGGAGCGCGGCGAGGTCGAGCTGACTCCGGACGGGAAGGAGTTTGCGGAAGCGGACATTTCGACGCGGAAAGAGATATTCCGCCGAGCCGCACTCGCCCATGTGGCGTTGCTTCAGCAGATGAATAGCACCCTTGCGAGCAAATCGGACCGTGCGATGCCGTTAGAGTTCTTCCGCGATCTTCTGCAGAAGCATTTTTCCGACGATGAGGTTCAGCGGCAGATCGACACGGCCCTGAATTGGGGCCGGTATGGCGATATCTTCACCTAT
>JASHRP010000232.1 GCA_030037375.1 Bryobacteraceae bacterium
ACCAGGGTGTCGCCTTCCCAATGGCCCACCGGATCGCCCTGGAACAGGTGAATGTTGGGCGAGATGTGCGGACGGGCATCCAGCGGAATGATGCGCACGCTGTGCAGGAACTCAGTGAGCTGAATCCAATAACCCTCGGTCTGGATGATCTGCGCGCCGAAGCGGTTGGACTCGCTGTGGGGCACGCCGGATTCGTAGCAGTTCAGCTCCGGCTCATCGGCCAGATGGTTCTTTACGATGTCCTCGGCCTTGGCTCTCGCCTCGGGGGTGTAGGGGATCTTTCCGTCCGTAGGGTCGATGATCAGGTTGGCGCGTCCACCGCCGCCAAACGGATTGCCACCACCACCGGCTCGGCCTCCGCCTGGAGCGCCGCCACCTCCAGGAGCGCCGCCGCCGGGAGCGCCGAATGCCTGCGCACCACCACCACCGCCACGCGCAGCACCGCCGGGCGCACCGCCGCCGCCACCGCCACGCGGAGGAGCAGGCTCAAGACCGGTCGCGGGCGGCTCAGGAAGATTCCAGAAGCCGCTCATGTCGGGATGACCGTCGGGAGTGCGCGCCATCGGTCCCGCGGGAGCCTTCGGACCGCCGCGGCCGCCACCTCTGCCGCCTTTCCCGCCGCCGCCCTTGCCACCCGGAGCGCCTTGCGCCGGAGGACCGTCCTGCCCGGAGCTGGGAATCGCCATGAATACCGCGAAGCTCGCGGCTGTTAGAGTGGCCGTCAATATCCAAAAGTTCTTCTTCATGAGAGATCTCCTAAAACTCGCGAGTGGCTCTTACTGGTGCGGAGGCGCCAGGTCCTGGCACTCGTACTCCATAAGCCGGGCGTTCGGCGTCTTGTTCAGCGTCAAAGGAACCCGGATCTTCCAATCCTTACTGAAGGTCTGCGGATCTGAAATGGTTGCTTCGTAGATCATCGTGTCGCCATTGCGAGTGTAGCGCTCCACGACGTGGAGCTTGTCGCTGTGGAAGTTGCCGGCCTTGTCAAACCACGTTTGGTCGTTGAAGCTGAGGACGTCGACGACCAGGGTGTTGCCTTCCCAATGGCCGCGCGAATCGCCATCCCAGAACGGAAGGTAGTCCACATGTGGTGAGCCGTCCATGTAGATCATGCGATAGACGTGCGAGTACTCGGAGACCACCGCGATGTACTTCGGCGTTTGAAAAATCTGGAACGGGTAGTTCATGTACATCAGCCGAGGAATGCCCGGCATGTAGCATTTGCCAACCGGATCGAGCTTCGCGCGATTGGCGGCGTTCTCCTTTTGCTTCGCGGCCGCGGCGGGAAGGTACGGGATCTTGTGGTTAGACGGGTCAACGATCGATTTCTCGATATCGTCCCCAACGTTCGCCTTGGCTTGCCAGATACCGCTGATATCGGGATGGCCGGTGTCCCAGGCGTTGCCGGGAGGGGATATCTTCGCGGTCACGGAAGCTTGTCCCCAGGCCGGCGCGGCGCAGAGCAAAGCAGCGGCAGCCGCAGCCACCGTGAAATCTCTCACGGATTTCAATTTTGCGTTCAGTCTCATTAGAACCTTAACTCCATAAAGAAGACACACCTCTACCCACTGGACCCAAAGCTACCGGTATTAGCTTACTGCTGTCCGCCGCCCTTTTCTCCGCCTTTATTAACGGGCTCCGGAGCCGAGCCAAGACCGATCACGCGGCCATCCGCAAGAGTCACGTTCTGGGCGAACATGAGGTTCGTTCCGTCTTTCGCGAGGTAGCCGCGGACGGTCATTTCTTCCCCGCCCTTAAGCATGTTCGGGCGCCAGCCATTCCGTACCAGAGCGTTGGGAGGAGGCGTTTCCGCTCTCCACTCCTCGGTCTTTCCGTTCGCGTCGGTCACGGTGAAGTAAACCCAAGAGTGGGGATTGGTCCAATCCATCTTCACAAACGTGCCTTTCAAAGTGACCGGTTTGGATTGGTCATATTCCGCGGCAAAAGAATGATGCGCGAGAACCGGTAGCGAACCAATCAAAAAACCAATGCCAGCGGCCAAGACCGCGACAGTTTTCTTCATTACAGTACCCTCCACATACGTTAAACCTTTAGAGCCGAAAGATCGCAACCTCAATCTATTTTAAGAAGTCCAGCCGTCCTGCATCATAGAACGGTGCACAGCCTGTGTCAAGCCTCTGAAGAGACGCGACTTCGGGGCCTTTACATGCTCGCTTTTTAAACACTAACGACGGGGCACGGAGATTGGCGGATGATGGAATACGCAGTGACTTCGAGGCGTCCCAGAATGCCGATCTCGGCGCGGCGGCCGATTACCAGCAAATCGGCGCTAAAATCCCGCGCGGCTTCCGCGACCACCTTGGACGGATCTCCATCGCGCACCCGGATCTTTGCGTTCGATCCGACGCTGCGTTGCAAATCCTCAAGAGCGGCGAGCGATGCGTCGCGGTCGGAGCTGACGTGAAGCAGAGTCAGCTCCGCCATATATTCCTTGGCCAGGTGGCTGGCCCATTCGAGGATGCGCGCACTGGGGCGCTTCAAATCGACCGCGCACACCACGTGGTCACAATGGACCTTTTCAAGCGGCGGGGCGTCTTCGAGGTGCGCGCCGGTCCAGACCGGGCAATCGGCGTCATGCAAGACCTTGGCGACGTTCGAACCGATGATCAGGCGGCGATAGACGCCGAGTCCCTGAGTCGGCATCATTATGAGGTCAGCATTGTGGGCGACCGCGCACTCGACGATTTTGCCCGCGGCTTCGCCGTGCTCGATCAGGGTCTTGGCGCGGAGATATTTGAGGTCAGGCCCGAAGAAATCGAGCATGGCCTGATCGCTCACCGCAGGCTCCTCGCCGAGCGTGCGGTTATATTGCACCGGCTCGATTACATGGAGCAAGATCACTTCCGCATCGAAGCGCCCAGCCAGCGCTTCGACGAAAGCCGCCGCCCCGCGCGAACGGCGGGAGAAGTCGACGGGGAATAAAATTCGCTTGAGTTGGAACATAATCTTGAATTTTCTGGGGAGTGTCGGGCTAGCTGGCGGCTTGCCGTTCCTCGCGCGTCTGCTTGATGATCCCGACGTAACGGCGGGAGAGCTCACGGATCCAATCGCGCTCACGGCGGCGGATGGCGTCCTGATGAATGAGGTCGCCGCCGATTCCGACGGCGACCGCGCCGGCGACGATGTACTCGGCGACGGTCGCCTGATTGACTCCGCCGGAGGCGATGAAGCGCACTTCGGGAAA
>JASHRP010000233.1 GCA_030037375.1 Bryobacteraceae bacterium
CCATGCGCCATGGTCACGGCGGATTCCTCGTGGAGAGCGGTGATCCACTCGGGCTTGCTGTTCGCGGGCTTGCCGGGCGAGCTGTAATTGATGAAAGATTCCTGCAAGCCTTCGAAGCTCGAGCCGGGGTTGGCGGCAGCGAATTCGATGCCCAGATCGTGAATCGCCTGGACCATGAGATCGGAGCCGGGCCGCGTGATGGTTCGCACGCTCGCGGCAACCGCCGGCGGACGAACATTTCCCGCTTCGCGCTGAATTTGCGCTTCGGTCGGAGCAGGCGCGGCGCCGTTGTTTCTTCGCGCCCCACCTTGAGCCTGCGTGTTTTGAGCTTGTACCAGCGGCGTGGACGTGGTTACCAACGCTGCCGTTCCGGCCGCTGCGTTCTTCAGGAAACCGCGACGGCCAACCGAAGTCTTCGTGGATTTCGCCATGTTCTCTCCTCTCGGCGCTTGAAGTGGAACGCCCGAGCGCGTTGCAATTCCAGCCATCAATAATATCAGCCTGTTGGCGCTACGGGAAGCCCGTTTTGAGGGGATGCCTCAGGGCCGGGGCTTACTTCTCGCCGAATCTAAATCCTACGCCGGCGCTCACGCGAAAATCGCTCTGCCAATGGCTGCGTCCAGAGACCACATCCGGCGCTTCGAGCGTCATCGGTTCCACCCGGAACAGAGTCATCACGTAATGATCGCCCGCCCGATACTGGAGTGCATACGCGGTCCCGATGACAAAGCTCCCTTGCGCGAGCGAACCCTGCCGCACGTGCGCGCCGCCAATCAAGAGGTCGATTTGATAGATCAGATGCGCCCTGCGCCATTCATGCGTCAGGCTCGGGCCGGCAAGGAAAGTGTACAAGCTGCCGCTGTTACTGCTCGATCCGCCGAACTCCGCCGCGACCCCGATCCCGCCGCCTGTCTTCGGAAAGAAGTAATGCCCGTACACCGAGCCGCCGTTTTGGTTGGATTCTCCATTCTCGGATGTCGAGAGCGAATTGTAGGAGTATTCAACGCCAATCTCGCCCAGCGGCGCCGGCAGCGTGCCCAGCGGCCGGGCCGGCGCGGGCTCGAAGAATAGCAATTGCGAATGCGTCTGCTCCCCGTTATGAACCTCGTCTTCCTTGACGATGCCGGCGCCCCGCTCGAACCAAATGTCTTCGGTCAAACCCGAACCAATGTAGGACGAAACGTGATAGGTCCGTCCTTTGTCGAGCGACGCAGGATCTTGGTCCGTCACCCCAGCCACGCGCCATTCATGACCGCTCTCTTTGCCCCACGTTTTGCCGTCGGCCAGAGGAAAACAAAAGACACGCTCATGTTCTCCTCCCTCCCACGGCAGCTTTGCACGAAAGGTGGAGCTGAGTTCCTTGGGATGTGTGGGATCCCAATCGCCCGCCGTCAGGTCGTATAAGCAATCTCCGTGGATCAGCCACGCTTCCTTCTTCGGCCGGGGACTCGACGGCTTACCGTCGAACGTGCGAATCCCGCGGATGACGATGATCCCTTCCGGAACGGTGACCGGTTTCTCTACCGTCTCCTCGGTCTTCCAGCGTTCCCTTCCAGATTCATGTTGATAAATCCGGGTGTCACCCCAGTTGGTGGGAATCCACGACTTCAGTTCGTCCTGCGAGAACGCCGCACTCGCGCAGGCGAGCAGTACCGCGGCCTTCGATATGAAGTTCATTCGCGTTTATTCGCTAAAATTTTCCGTCCGCGCGCACTTCCGCGATCATCGTGTCGAGCCGCCCATCCCGCGTGCCCATTTCCCAGAAGCTCTTGCACTCCGTCAGAAATTCCGCGACGGTCTCCCGCTCTCCGGCATTCAGCAGCGCGTAAGCCAGCATGAAATCCGGCCCGAATGATCCCAGCACCGGCGACCCCTTCGTCTTTCCGGATTCCAGCAAGTACCGCTTCGCATCGACCGTATTTCCGCGCTTCAATGCAACCAGCCCGAGCACCATGTTTCCGGTGTAGGTTGCGTCGCCATAATCCCAGTAACCTGCCGGCGCCCCGAGCAGCTCCATCGCGTAAGAAGAGGCTTTGCCGAGATCGCCCGCCGCATATGCTTGCTTCGCCAGATCCGGCAGCGCGCCGAGCCTCTCATCGCCGCTCAGCACTCGCGCTTGATCCTCTGAATCCGCAAGCGCCTGCTCCGGAGTGCGCGGGAACCGGTCCATTAATTCGCGCCTCCGCTCCGCACCCGACATCTGCTCGGAGAGATCCAGATCCGGCACGCCGACGCCGAAATTAACGTGGGCATCGGTATACGCGAACACTGGGTGCCCGTCGCGCATCACCGGCCGGTACTTCCACTGCTTCACCGCCGCGGCCGCCGCATCGCGCAACCCCTTCGGTCCGCTGGTCACCTCGACGTCCGTTACGGAACCATTGGGATCGATCGTGACCAGCATCTCGACCAGACCTTGCAGGCTCTTGCCGCCCGCGTCTTTAACTTCGGCCGGTTCGACCTGCTCGATGGGATTGAGTGAGGGCACGAACGCCTCCGGATCGTCCGGCTGCTTTGCTCGCTCTGCCTTCGACTCCGCCGGCGCCTCCGGAGCCGCCGCCACCGCCGCCAGCTTGTCGCTGATGTCCTTCGCGCCCTCCGGCGGAGTGAACGTGAACAACGAATCGGGCAAGTCCGTGTTGAACTTCATGGATCGAATCGTTGTTACGGTTCGTATTTCTTGAGCCGGCGCGGCGCCGCCCGTTTTGGCCGAGAACGAAGTCTTGAGCTGAATCCCGGTGGCTTTCTCCACCCAAACGTCAAGAACAACATCCGTCAAGTTTTCCGCTTTGTCTTGGCGGCTCTCGATCACCCAGCAATCGCGCGATTGCCCGTCCACTTCGATCGATTCGGACCGCTGCACCTTGGCGCTGCGTGTTGGCGGCGTGTCATAGGGAAGTCCGAAGCCCATGCTCGGCAACATCCCTTGGAGCTCCGGGTCGGAGGCGGACGTCTTTGAATACTCCTTTGTGAGCGGCATATACATCCATGAACTTTCCCCATCCGAGATCACCACCGTCGAAACCATGCCGGCGGTTTTCATCTCCATCCGCTTCTTTCCGGGATTGACCGCTTGCAGAGTGACCGTCATGGGAAATTGAAACATCGTGGAGTCCGCCGTGAGCTCGTAACTCCGATATCGCTCGAGCGCGGCTTCGCGGCCCGCGAGCAATGCCGCGGCATCCGGATATGTTTGCGCATAAACTTGACACACTACCAGCAAACCGAAAACGAGTCGCATGGGAACCCTCCTACTTCGGATGAAATCGAACGTTGATATAAGCCTGTTGTTGAGTCGAGCCGTCGCTGGCTGGAGGCGCTTGCTTCACCGCGTCCAGCGCGGCCTGCGTCAGTGCCGGATCGGATGCAGCCGATACCTCGGCTCCGATCACCGTTCCGTTTCGGTCCATTACCGCATGCACGATCACCGGTTGAATCGATCCCGATGACGAAAACGGATGTTGTACGTTGATCGGATACCGGCTCACCGTGCCCACGACCACCGAAATCGGCGTCATCCCCGGAGCCGGCGTCAGCAGGTTTAGATCGGCTGGGCTAGCTTCTACGACGGAACATTGCGCATCGAGAGTCATCGTGCCGCCGGTATAAGAAACGATGCGGTCCGGAAATGACTGGCCGTTGAATTCGATGCGGCGGGTGTAATCGTAAATCGCGTACGCTCCCGGAGCAATGGAATAAACCACCAGCATGCCGGACGCGTCGTCGATGCAATACTCCCGCTCCTCCCAAAGCCGCGCCTGCGTGTACACCGCGCGGCCGGTCACATTCGATGTCAGCAGGCAAGTCGCGGGCAGGCCGTTCAACTGAGCCGCGGCCGTCCGCAAGCGGAATCCCGCGCCAGGTTCCGGTAACGCCCTGGGAAGCACAGTGAGCAGGTCATGCACGCGCATCGGAATCTCCGTAAGCGCCGGGCTCTCGACCGTTTGTCCGCCGCTGACCACCCGGTCGAGCGCGAAATCGCCCAACGTCACCGTCCAACGCCAGCGCTGGTTCGATTCCCAAATTTCCGTGAAGTGTCCCGGCCCGCTCTGCTCTCCGGCGCTCGCATATGCCGTGAACGACACGTCCACCCGAGACCGCGACACCAGGTTCGGTCGTGGGCGGAGGGTTCGCACCGCGCGCTTGAATCGGTTCAGCGCCGCTTCCTGCTCCGCCGCGGATTCGAGCGGGCGCACGGCACCCGTGACCGGCTCGTGCGAGTCGGGCGGCATCAAGACGGAGGCGTAGTCGGGCGTGGCCGTGACAACCGGCGCTTGTCCCGCCTCTACCGCCTCAACGTGCGCGGGCTCCGGCGCTGGCGCAGTGGCCGCGGCAATCTGTTCCGCCTGCGCCGGCTGCGAACCCCTCTGCGTGATTGTCGTCGTTGCCGGCGCAATTTGCCGCCCCATCATTTGTCGCCCCATCAGGGGAAACGACGCGGCTCCGAACCATCCGGTGACCGCAAGCAGCACGGCTATCGAAGCGTACGACCACGCCAGCCTCGGCCCCGCCGCCACGCTATCCTTCAGCAGTAGATGCACCCTCTGCGTCAGGTGCCGTTTACGGAGAAACAGAGGCGCGGGCGCAAGATCCAAGCTGGCTGCCACGCCTCCTCGCGCAATCGCCAGCAGCGCTTCGATGTACGATTCGCGCGATGCGGTCAACCGCACCACCTCCGCGTCCACCAACTGTTCTCGAGCCAGCCGCGCCTGCGCGAGCAGCGGCCAGACCGCGGGATTCACCCACAACAGCGTCCCCGCGATTTCTTCCAGCACTGTGACCAGCCAATCGTGCCGCCGCACGTGCAACAGTTCATGGCATGCGATGCCGCATTGCGCCTCTTCATCGAGCGACAAAAACGACTCCGGCAGCAGCACTACCGGGGTCAGCCAGCCCAGCATCACCGGCCCGGAGATCTTCGGCGAGATGCAAAACAGCGCATCGGTCTGCGTTACCGCGGATGCCGCGCGCACCGCCTCCGGAATCGGATACAGCGGCATTGACGCGATGCGGCTCTTTCGAATGCGCCACAGCCCGATCAGCAGCCACAGCAGCTTTAAAGCGGCTCCCGCGATCAGCAGCCGGACGATCAAGTTTCCATTGAGCCACGTCAGGCCCGCCGGCGAACCCTGCCGCGCGGGCTGAATCCACGGCAGCCCCAGAATCACCGCCAAGAGCGAATGGCAGTAGATCAGCTTGCCGCGCGGCTCGCGAATCCGGAACACCAGCGGCAATAGCGCTCCGGCGGAGGCCAGCAGAAACGCCTGCTCCATCCACGCCACGAAATTGCCAGCCGAGAGTTCGGGCATACCTATTTCTTCCGCTTGTCTTTTTCCGCGGATTGCATCAGCTCTCGCAACTCCGCGAGCTCCTGCTCGCTCAACCCGCGATCCTCCACTAGGTGCACCAGCAGCGGCTTGGTCGACCCGCTGAACACGCGATCGATAAACTCCCGCACCATCCCCGCCGTCACCTGCTCCTGCGGTTTAGCTGTGCGATAGAGATAAGCCCGCTCGCCGGGGCTCTTCTTAAGATGGCCTTTCCGCTCCAGAATGCCCATCATCGTGAGCACCGTGGTGTACGCGATTTTGCGCTGCTTGAGCAACTCGTGGTACACCTCGCGGACCGTGGACGGACCCAGCCGCCAGATCACCTTGAGGATCTCGAGCTCTTGGTCGGTGGGAACTGATTTCGCCGGCTTCAATGACTAATAACTTAGTCAACAATGCGGCGATTGTCAACCGGAATCTTGCGAGAGACGGAATCTGCGAACGATGCTTACCGGACCGAAACCGGCGCGGGCGCCTCCGCCGGCTTCTCTGTCATTGCCGCGAAAATCCCTCCCACGATCTTGCTCAAGGGCAGCACTTTCTGCGCCGCGCCCAGCTCGATCGCCGCTTTCGGCATGCCGAATACCACGCAGCTTGCCTCATCCTGCGCAATCGTAAACGCGCCCGCACGCCGCAACTCGAGCAGTCCCTGCGCGCCGTCGCATCCCATTCCGGTCAGCAACACACCCGCAGTCTTTCGAATTCGCAAGCTCGCGACCGACTGAAACAGCACATCCACGGCGGGTCGCTGGTAATGCACGCGCGGACCATCCGCCACCGCCACTCGCAGAACTCCGTCCGTGCGCCGCAACGTCATGTGAAAATTGCCCGGTGCAACCAGCGCACGGCCCGGCGAGACCAGGTCCCCATCTTTGCCTTCCTTCACCTCAATGCGGCAAATCGAGTTCAGGCGATTGGCGAACGCCGCCGAGAACACCGGCGGAATATGCTGCGCGATCACGATCGGCGGGCACTGCTCCGGCATTTGCACCAGCAATTCTTCAATCGCCTGCGTGCCTCCGGTCGAAGCCCCGATAGCGATGAGTCCAGCGGTGGGCGAGGCTCCGACAGTGACGGGAACCGCCGCGGGAACCGCCGCGGCCGCAGCCCCGGAAGACGGCTTCCGCAATCGGGCCGCGAACGCCGCGCGAATCTTGTCTCCCAGCACTTGGCCCAGTTCCCCCACCGAATACGGTCCCGACGGCTTCGCCAGCACCTCCACCGCGCCCCGGCGAACCGCTTCCAGCGCGACATCGCAGGTGGCCTGGCCAACCGAGCTGATCACCACCACCGGCAACGGATGAAACTGCATCAGCTTGGTCAGAAACGTCAGGCCATCCATGCGTGGCATCTCGATATCCAGCGTCAGGACGTCGGGTTTCAGCGCCAGGATTTTGTCTCGCGCCACGAAGGGATCGGGAGCCGCGCCGATCACCTCCAGGTCCCGTTCCTTCGCGATGGCGTCGGTTAACAGGCGCCGCACCACGGCCGAATCGTCCACCACCAGAACCTTGATCTTGCGCCCGATCATGAGTTGTTCTCCAGCGCGATGGCCAAATGCAAAACGCCTTCGTCCGCCGAGGGGATCTCCAGCCAGCATTCGGCGGCCTTCGCCCCGGGAGCGGGTTTTGAAAATTCGCTGGCGATCACCGGCGAATCGAGCGTGAACAGACCCTTCGCGTCCATCCGCGTTAGCGTCGCGCCGCAAATGATGTTCGCCAGCTCCAACGCGACTTGATCCGCGGCCACCGGCGGAACGTCTCCCAGCCCTCCGATACCTTCGAAATCCGCCGCTATGGACTTCGCGCAGTTCTCCGGCATGGCCAGCGACAAACGGCCCAGGCATTCGCCGTCTTCGTAATGCGCGTGAAAGACCACTTCCGCGATCACCGGCGATCCGCCCAGCGGCGCGGGTCCGCCCTCCGCGGTCTCCGCGAAGAACATGGTTTCGAGCACCGATTCGGCTGCTTCTTTCAGAATGTGTAGAACTGGCATGTCCCGGCCGCCTCCTCCATCACCCGCTCCACTTCGTCTTTGAGATCCTCCGGCGTGAACGGCTTGGCCAGGTACCCGCGCACCCCCAGCGCGCGCAGGTGCTCCTGCCGAACCTCGGTTCCGTCGGTGGTGACCACGATCACCGGCACCGCGGCGAGCCTCGCGGATTTAGTCAACTGCGTCACGAACTCCTCTCCGTTCATGCGCGGCATGTTGATGTCGGTGAGAATGACGTCCACCCACTCCCGCGAGAGCGTCTCCAGCGCTTCCATGCCGTCCGCCGCTTCGAACACCGCGCTGGTCTCCAGCCCGGAAATCTCCAGCACCCGGCGCACGAATCCGCGCAACGCCGGAGAGTCGTCAACGATCAATACACGAAACGCCATTACCGTTCTCCTTTGCTTCTCGCTCGCGCCACCAGCTCATGCTTTGGCCCGCTCCCGCTCGACCATTCCAACCGCCCGGTATCCACGTCCAGCCGCACCGTCCGCGAAATCATCCCGCCCACTTCCTGCGCGCCGATCAAGACCCCGGCCGACCATAGAATCTTCCGGCACGCCAGATAATTCTGCTTCCCGACGTTGAACACGCCGCCCAGGTCCATCACCTGCGCGCCTCCCACCACCCGCACCGAGAGCCTGGACTTGTGCGCGCCCAGCGCATACGCGGCCAGAAACAGCGATGGAATCCCGGTGTCCGCGAAAAAACATGGGTGGGTATGCGCCTTGTGCGGCGACGATTTCGAATTCGGCAGCACGAAGTGCAGCAAGCCCGCGACGTGCGCTTCGGGATCGTAAATCGCGACCGCAATGCAAGAACCCAGCGCGTGGGTCACCAGCACGTCGTTAGGGTCGCTGCTGACGTGCGCGTCTCCGATTCCCACCGTAATTGACGCCATCTTCACTCCCTTCCCGCGCCCTTCCGCTTGCGGTAAACCGCCGGTCCCGCGAATTCCAGCATCGGGTGAGCCGCGCATTGGCTTTCCGAATGCCCCACGAACAGAAATCCGCCGGGTTCGAGAAACTGGTTCATTCGATCCACCACCCGGCGCTGCGTCGGCCGGTCGAAGTAGATCATCACGTTGCGGCAAAAGATCGCCGGGAACGGCGAAGGAAAGCTAAACGGCGCGATCAGGTTGAGATGCCGGTACTCCACCGCGCTAGCCAAGTCCGGCTTTGCTTTGTAAAAACCGGCGGCCCTGCCTTCTCCACGCAGCCAGTACTTACGCAGCATCGCGGGCGGAACGCTCTCGAAACGGTCCGCGGGATACACCCCGCGCTTGGCTTGCTTCAGCGCTTGCGTGGAAATATCGGTCGCAATGACGCGCGACGCCAATCCGCAAGTTTCCAGCAGCAGCATCGCCAGCGTGTACGGCTCCTCGCCTGTGGCGGCAGCGGCGCACCAGATATCGACGCTCGGCCGCTCCACGAGCTTGGGCAAAACTTCGTCGCGCAGAAAATTGAAGTGCTCCGGCTCGCGGAAGAAGAACGTGTAGTTGGTGGTCAGCGCGTCGATCAGCGCCGCCAGCGATTCGCCGGTTCGATCGGATTCGACGCTTGCCAGATACTCCGCGTAACTGCGCGATCCGGAATCGCGCAGCTTCCGCCCCAGCCGCGCCTTAACCAATCCTTCCTTGCCGGCGTGCAGATCGATGCCCGCCCGCTGATGGATCAGCGCGCGAATTTTCTCGAAGTCGCGGCTGGTAAGCTGCGGCGAGTTGAATTCGATTTCAGTCATTCGCAACCGCCCCCAGAAGCGTGTCGAGATCCAGGATCAACGCCACTCTGCCATCGCCCAGAATCGCGCCCCCGCTGATTCCCGGCAGGCGTTTGAACGTCTCGCCCAGGCTCTTGATCACCACTTCTTGCTTGCCCAGCACTTGATCGACGAACAAGCAGAAGCGCCTTCCGCCTGTTTCCGCTACCACCAGCACGCCGTCGCTCAGCTCCTCTATCTCCGCGTTTGTCTCGAAACACTTGTGCAGCCGCGTCACCGGAAGCAGGTTCTCCCGGACCAGCACCATTTCGTCGCGGCCTTCTACGGTGAAGCGAGCTTCCGGCTTGGGGCGGAAGATCTCGTGAACGGCGTAAATCGGAACGATGTAACGCTCGCCCGCCGCGCTCACCACCAAACCGTCGATGATCGCCAGCGTGAGAGGCAGCTTCAAAAGAAACGTGGTCCCCTGACCGGGCGTGGATTGGATGTCGATTCCGCCGCGCAGCTTCTGCACGTGCTTGCGGACCACGTCCATGCCGACACCGCGGCCGGAAACGTCGGTAACCTTGTCGGCGGTGGAAAAGCCCGGTTCGAAAATCAGGTTGAAGACCTCTTTGTCCGTCAGCGTCGTGCCTTCCTGAACCAGGCCCCGCTCCCGCGCCTTATGCAGAATTTTTTCCCGGTTCAGGCCGCGGCCGTCGTCCCGCACTTCGATCACGATGTGGCCGGACTGATGGTAAGCCTTGAGCGAAATTTTCGCGGTGGCCGGTTTACCCGCCGCGACCCGCTCCTCCGGCGATTCGATGCCGTGATCGGCCGAGTTGCGAATCATGTGCATCAGCGGATCGGCGAGCTGCTCGACGATCGTCCGGTCCAGCTCCGTCTCCTCGCCCTCCAATACCAGCTCCGCTTGTTTCCCTGCCTTGCGCGTGAGATCGCGCACCAGCCGCACCGACTTCTGAAATAGTTGCCCCACCTGCACCATGCGCATGGACATCGCGGTTTTCTGTACGTCCGCCGTGATCCGCGCGAGCTGCGAAAGATTGCGTTGCAATTTCGGATTGGCCGCCGCGTGCAGCTCGCCGTCATGGCGGATCAGCGACTGCGAGATCACCAGCTCGCCCACCATATCCACGAGAAAATCGAGCTTCGTCGTGTCTACCTTGACCAGCCGCGATTCGACCGCCGCGGTCTTGCGATGCTCCGTTGAAGACCCGCCGCTGTCCTGCGGTTCCTCCTTATGTACGGCCTCGGGTTCGCGCGCCGCCGGTTCGGATCCCGAAGCATCTCCCGACATCCGTTCGCGAACCTTCCGGATCAACCCCTTGTTGTCGGCCGCGTCCCTTGCCGGCGCCCCCGCCGCGATCTCCTGCACCCGCGCCAAATCGCGCTTCAAATAATCCGCGCTCTCCAGCACCACGTCGATGAGTTTCGGCGTCGCCGGCAATGTCCCATTGCGCACCAGGTCGAGCAGCGTTTCGGTTTCATGCGCGACGGCTTGAATGTCGCCGAATTCCAGGAATCCCGCCAGTCCCTTGATGGTGTGAAACCCTCGAAAAATCGCGTTGACGCTGTCGTGGTCCGCGGGATCCTGCTCCAGCTTCAACAACTGCGTCTCGATCGAAGTGAGATGATCCCCCGCCTCCACGAAAAATTCGGAGAGCAGTTCCGGATCGGACGCCCACGCCGGTGGCGCGGCAGTTTTGGACTCCTCGGCGGTGTCTGCGGATGGCGCGGCATCATCCGTCGCCGGGTCAGAGCTCACCGCTGAGATCCCGGCGCGGATCGCCGCATCCAGCTTGGCGAGTCCCTTCGTCATCCGCTCCGCATCGCCCTGCTGGTCTACCGTTAGGGTCAACTCCCGCGTGGCTTCCACCACCTTGTTGAGGTTCGCGACCTTCGCCTGCACGGAAATCTCGCCGAGCGCCCTCAGAAGCCCGGCCCGCTCCTCGACGCTCTCCTCCGCGAGGATCGCGCGCCCGGAGAGTTCGTCGGCCAGCCGAAGCAGCGCGGTTTCCGCGTCACGCGGCGTGCTCATGTTCGGCTCCGTTCAACGCCGCCAACTCACCGGACTTGACCACCTGATCCATGTCCAGCAGGATTTTCACCTTGCCCTTGATTTTGGCCATGCCCAGCAGATACGGCGGCGCGTTGTCCGCGCCGAAATTCGGCGTGTTCTCGATGTCGGATGGCGCGATGTTCACCACGTCCGACACCGCGTCCACGATGATGCCCACCTGGATCGGACCCTCCTCGCCCGCAACCTGCGCGACGATGATGCAGGATTGGCCGTCGGATTCATCCGGCATCCCGAATTTCGAGCGCAGGCACAGCACCGGGATCACCCGTCCGCGCAGGTTGATCACGCCCTTGACGTGCGGCGGCGTATGCGGCACCGCGGTGATGTCTTGCAGGCCCATGATTTCGCGCACCTGCAAAACGTGCATCCCGAACTCCTCCCGGCCCAGCCGGAAGGTCAGATATTTTCCCGCTCTCGCATCCGTGCGCGGGGCGTTTTCCGTGAGATTAGAAGCCGTGGTAGCCATGACGTTCCTCCTCGATTCGCCTTATTAGAAGCTGCGGAAACTGCCGGACTCCGCGTGATCCATCGGGAACGGATCGTCCTCATGCTGCGGCACAGGATGGTGCGGCGCCGCCTTCGGCGCTCCGGCCGGCGCCAGCTTGGCATCGCGATGCGCGGCCGGACGCGCCTTCACCGGAGCGGATGGCTTGCGCGATACGCGGTGCGCTTCGACTTGTCCCTCATGCCCGTCGACCATCACCGCCAGCTTGCCCACCAGCTCCCGCACGGTCATCGATTGCGCATTCAGCTCTTCCGCCGCCGCTGCGCTCTCCTCCGCGCTCGCCGCGGTGGTTTGGGTAACGGTGTTCACCTGCTGGATCGCCGTGGAAACTTGCTGGATGCCTTGGACCTCCTGCTTGCCAGCTTCGTTAACCTCGGTCACAAGCTGCTTGACTCTCGTCGCGCCTTCCGTGATGCCGCGAATGGCTTCCGAGACCAGGTCGAGCTTCTGCGCGCCCTGATTCGAATTGGTGATCGATTCTTCGATCAGCGCCGCGGTATCCTTGGCCGCGGCCGCTGCCCTCTGCGCCAGGTTGCGGACTTCGTCGGCCACCACCGCGAATCCCATGCCGGCTTCGCCCGCCCGTGCCGCTTCCACCGCGGCGTTCAGCGCCAGGATGTTGGTCTGGAATGCGATCTCGTCGATGGTCTTGTTGATCTTCGCCACGCGCTCGCTTGAAGACTTGATCGCGTTCATCGATCCCACCATTTCGGTTAGCGCCGCGTTGGATCGCTCCACCTGCTGCGCGGTTTCGAGCATCATCGACATGGCTTCGGCGGAGTTGGTCCCGCTGCTGCGCGCCATCGCGGTCATCTCCTCCATCGAGGCCGATACTTCCTCAACCGACGCCGCCTGCTCCGACGCTCCCTGCGAAAGCGACTGGCTAGTCGTGGCGATCTGAGACGAGGCCGAGGCCACCTGATTCGCGCCTGAGCCGAGCTCGGCTACCATCTGGCGTAGCTGGTTGTTCACTTGCCGGGTCACCAGCAGAATGCCCACGCCTACGAGGGCTGACAGGATCAACAGCCCGATCGCAATCCACAGGTTGTTGGAATATTGCTCCGCCGCTCCCTTCTCATCGTTGGCGAGAAGTTCTTGGCAGATTGCCTGATAACGGACGGCCGTCGTATCGAATTCCTTGTAGAGCGGAGGCGTCCGCTCGAATGCGACCTCTTGTGCCTTCAAGGGTTCGCCATGGTCGCAAAGCCTCTGGACGTCCTTGAACAGGGCGTCCCATTTGTCCACATCGGCGCGCATCGTGGCCACGATTCGCTTCCCCTCGTCTGTCACGGTGATAGGCGCGATCTCGTCGAGGATACTTTTGACCTTTGACTCCGAGGATTCGAAATCGCGCGCATACTCCGCCGTTCGCTCCCGTTCTTTCGTGAAGGTAGCGAGCACCATCCCCCGCTGATCGGCGAGTAACTCGGACTTGAGCGTGTTTATGTTCGCGGCGAGCTGTATTTTGTGAACGGTCTTTTGCGCAGCGTTGTCGAAGGTCTGATTCATGGAGCGAAGCGCTAAGGCGGACGTGATGCCTAGAATCAGCGTCGCGGCAAATAGGCTAAGAAAACCGGCCCGAAACTTCGTGCCGATGGTTAACGATTTCATGATGTTTCGTTTTCTCCGTTACGGAATATCGCGGCGGCCGGCGATCGCTTTGAGCCGCGCGCGTCCGCAAAAATCACATCGGCGAGGGCGCTTGGGGTCTTAGCGCGGAGGGACCTTTGGGAGGGAGGTACTACGCGTTCGAGCCTGTTCCGCCAGTGTGACCGGCAACCCGAGACTCCACGTAGGAAATTGAGATCGGATAATTCCCAACCGAAAAGCTCGCCGCTCGCTCTGCCCCAAACCGGAAGCCCTCAGAGTGTTCGACTCCGGGCCGATGAGCGTTTCATGCGCACTTCAATAGTCTGGAATTCCAAGCTCGCCGCGTCTTCGCGGTCGTTTTTACTGGCAATGCTTATCGCTGGGCCGGCGGTTCGTGTGGCGACTGCCACCGAGGGCGGCGGGAGCGTGTATCCCGTGGGAGCCGAGACCGTCCTCAGCGGCGTGGCGCCGGGTCCCGGAGCCAGCGTGCTGGCGAACTTCAACCTTTTTTATCAGGCCAACGGCCTCGCGGACAATCAGGGCCGCAATTCAGTCCCCGGCTTCCATCTCCGCGCCGCCGCCACTGCGTTCAAGTTTCAGCACAACTGGGGCGTGCATCTGTTAGGGGGCACCCTGACTAGCTTCGCGGTCTTGCCGGTCGAGTACGTCCATTTGGATGGGCCGTTCGGAACGGGCAACAAGACCGGAATCAGCAATATGATTTTCGAACCCGCTGCCATCGCTTACCAACATGGCGATTGGCACTGGTGGTACGGGCTGGACTGCTTCGCCCCCGGTCTCGGTTTCAACAAGAACGACCTGGTCAACATCGGCCAGCATAACTGGGCCTATGCGCCCGCGGGAGCCTTCTCTTACCTGCCGAGCCACGGAACTGAGGTGAGCTCGAGATTCCAGTACCTGGTGAACGGCGAAAACGGCGCGATGCAGTATACCTCCGGCGCGGAGTTCATCTGGGAGTACGCCGCCATGCAAAACATCACGAAAAACATTGCGATCGGCGGGAACGGCTATTACTATCAGCAAGCCACTAACGACATCGAGGACGGCCTCATCGTAGGCGATGGCAACCGCGGCCGCGATGTGGCGGCAGGTCCGCAAGTCCGGGTCCACGTCGGACGCGCTTTGCTGATCGCCAAGTACACGCGCGACACTTTGGTCAGGAACCGGGCGATCGGGAACGCGTTCTGGATCCAATTCGGTTTGCCGCTCGGCCACGAGCACGAGTAACGCTGATCCTTCTGCGCGACCGGCAGGCGATCTGCCCCGCCGGTTACGTGAAGTTGATCTGGAAGCGCAGCGTGAACACTTTCTCGACCGGCCGGTTTCCGCCGTTGGCCGCGCCGCCGCCGAATGACGTGTTCCCGTAATCGCCGGTGATGCGCACCAATCGATTCAGATACCAGTTCACGCCGCCCACGTATTCATGCAAGTGTCGCGGCGAAACTGCGTCGCTGACCAAGCCGTAGTTGTAAATCCCTTTTTCGGCCTCGAAATCCGAAACTCGTACGGCCAATTCAATGGCGCCCCATCCACCCCCGCTCTTGCGATGCAGCGGATCGAAGGAATGCTTGGGCGTCGGACTCGCGAAGCTCTTTTTCTCGCCGGTTAGAAGGAAGGTGGCTTGCGCTTGATAGGCGCGAAGCGCGATTTCGCGCCGTACCGCGCCCTTTTGGAACCCCTCTTCGTTCACGCCATATTCGGAGAGCAACCCGAACGGCCCGAGATAGTAGTAACCCTGCGGAGCCACGCGCGTCCGATGCCCAGCCGCAACCACGCCCGAGTTAAAGGTAAGGAAGCTCTGCTGGCCGAACGTTTTGAACGACGGCAAAGCCTCGCCATCCGTGTTGCCGCCCGATGCCGCGAATCCAAAGCCGATCCCATTTAGCGGACTCTCATTATCCGGCGCGAACGGTGTCAGGAATAACCGAGCCACATAATCGCGATGATTGCTCACCGCGGTATCCGTGCCGATCGAGCTGTCCGGCACGCCGTTGAACACGCCCACTTGATACGAGAAGCGGCGATGAAACAGATCCGCGCCGATCTGATACCCAATGTCGCGCTGCGGAACCAGAAGCGTCGGCAGTCCGCGCTCCACGAAGTTGGTGTCGTCGTCGGATTGCAAACGTTCCATCCCGACCGGCGGCTTGAACTTTCCGGCCCGCACCTGCGCCCAAGGAAAGTAGTTGAGCTGGATGTAAGCGTCGTAGATGGCCGTGGTGCCGAGACCGAAGTCGGGCCGGAAGAAGAAATCGACGTATTTATAAACCGTGCCGTAGATGGTCGGCCGGACGCGGCGCAAAACGATGTTATCGGTATATGCCGAGGAACCTTCCCCGAAGAACGTGTGATTGTCCACCTGAAGGTCCGCGCCGATGTGCAGGACGAAGTTGCCGTCGCGGGAGCGAATGGTGAAGCCGGTCGTATCGGCTGTAGTCGAAGCCGCGTTCTGCCCGTCCTGCTGGGCTTGAACCTGGGCTTGAACCTGCTGCTTCAGCTCATCGATCTGCTGCTGAAGCTGCTGAATCTGCTGCTCTTCGGTGGGTTGCTGCGCCAACAAGCCAAGCGGAATGAGGAAGATTAGGGATCTGATGAGCATTCTCTACAATCTCGATAGAGATTATCGTATATAACTCTATCGGAATTGTCAAGAATGTTGTTTGCCCTTATTTCTCCGCGTGCTTCACGTCCTGTTCGTTTTCGCAGACCGTCTCAATCAGTTCGGTATCTGCCATCAACGTGTAGGGCAGCTTCACCGTCCACGGCTTCGAATACAGCTTCGGATCCTCAATCGTGATCTGAAGATCCATGTGCCCGAAATCGCGCCGCGTGAATCGCTCCGTCAC